>CAZYBY010000253.1:0-29729 GCA_964645385.1 uncultured Sphingobacterium sp. | reverse complement strand
TAGATTTCATCTCATCACACGGGCACACTATTTTTCATCAGCCTGAAAAAAAATTAAGCTTACAAATTGGAGCAGGACAAATATTAGCGAAGAATTGTGGAGTTACTGTAGTATGTGATTTCAGAAAACAAGATGTTGCCCTAGGCGGACAAGGAGCACCATTAGTTCCAATAGGAGATAAATTATTGTTCTCGGAATATCAATATTGTTTGAATATTGGAGGTATTGCGAATATTTCTTTTGATGTAAACGGAAAAAGAATAGCATATGATATTTGTCCAGCAAACATGGTGTTAAACCATTATGCAGAAATTTTAAATCTCACATTTGATGAAAATGGTAAAATTGCAAATAAAGGAGAATGTGATTTCGGATTGTTACATCAACTAAATAATTTAAATTATTACAGCTTACCAACTCCAAAATCTCTTGGAAAGGAATGGGTATATTCTCAAGTAATCCCTTTAATTGATTCGTATACTATTTCTATTGAAAATAAATTAAACACTTTTTGCGAACACATCGCTATGCAAATCGCATCAAATATTAATTACCCATTACCCAATACCCATCCCGATAGCTATAGGGACTCATTACTCATAACAGGTGGTGGTGCTTACCATCAACATTTAGTCAACAGAATTAAGCAACATACATCAGCTGAAATTATCATTCCTTCAAAAGAAATTATTGAATTTAAGGAAGCCATCATTTTTGCTTTCCTTGGTGTCTTACGAATGCGAGATGAAAACAATTGTTTAGCTAGTGTTACAGGCGCTAAGCAAGATCATTGCTCGGGTGTGGTATTTAATTAATGATTTATGTTCGTCGAAGCGTTCTCGCTTCGAGAATAGAATAAAAAGTCGAAGCGAGGACGCTTCGACGAACGCGGTGAGGATGCTTCGACGAGCTGATTATATTATTGCACAAAAGTTAACTTATCACCTTCAACAATTAACTCTGCATTCATCCCAAATTTTACGGCATAATTGTGTTCAATATGACCGCATGGGAAATCGAAGAAAATTGGGTAGTTGTATTTTAAGCAATAGTATTTTATAATTTCCTCAGTTTTCATTCCGAATGGAATAGAATTGTCTTTCATATCTGTCATGCCGCCTACGAGAAGTGCTTTTAGATTTTTTAATTTCCCTGATCGGTCTAAACTGCACATCATTCGGTCGATATGGTAATAATATTCATCTAAATCTTCAATAAATAAAATTTTGCCGTCTGTATTAATATCAGAGGGACTTCCTTGAAGTGCGTAGATCAATGATAAATTTCCGCCTACAATTTCAGCATTTACATTTTTAGGAAATACAGATGGTATAGATGGTGTCCAAGAGTAATCTAAAGATTCGCCTTTCAGCGCTTTTTCAATAGAAATTAAGGTTTGATGATCTTTTATACTTGGGAATAGAGAAGGCATTGCAGTATGTAAACTAGCAATTCCCATTTTCTGTAGATGTTCGTGAAGAACGGTAACATCGGAGAATCCGCAAATCCATTTCGGTTTTTCGATGAATCTAGAAAAATCAATTTGATCAATAATTCGCATTGTTCCATAACCACCGCGAGCGCATAAAATCGCATTTATAGAGGGATCGTCGATGAATTCTTGAAGGTTTTTTCTTCGAATTTCGTCATTACCAGCGAACTGATGCTCCTCAGCGCCAATGCTTTCGCCAATTTTAACTTCAAAGCCCCAGCTTTTAATTAAATCTATCGCGAAGCTTAGTTGATCTTCGTTCATTTTACGGGCAGTACTCAAAATACCTATGGTATCGCCTTTTTTCAAGTAAGTAGGAATGCGCATTGTTCAGAAACCATTATCTTTGGCAAATTATCATTATTTATAAAGTTTTGGAAAAGAGTTTTAAAAGATTTACAGTTACTGCCGCTTTACCATATGCAAATGGCCCGGTTCATATTGGTCATTTGGCGGGTTGCTATATACCATCGGATATTTATGTAAGATATTTACGTGCACAGGGAAAGGATGTTAAATTCATCTGTGGTTCTGATGAGCATGGGGTAGCAATTACGATCAAAGCGAAAAAAGAAGGAATTACACCTCAACAAGTAATCGATAAGTATCATAAAATGATGGGCGATTCTTTTAAAGAGTTTGGTATTTCATTCGATATCTATTCTAGAACTTCATCTCAAACTCACCACGATACTGCTTCTGAATTTTTCAGTAATCTTTATGAGAAAGGAATGTTTCAAGAAGAAACAACAGAGCAATATTTTGACGCTGAAGCAAATCAATTTTTAGCAGATCGATATATCACTGGTACTTGTCCGAATTGTGGTAACGAAAGTGCATATGGAGATCAGTGTGAGAAATGTGGATCAACACTTAATCCTACCGACCTTATCAATCCGAAATCAACTTTATCGGGATCAGTTCCTGTAATGAAAACTACAAAGAATTGGTTTCTACCATTGGATAGATTTCAGAATGATATAGAAACATATATAAATACTCATAATGAATGGAAATCGAATGTATTAGGTCAATGTAAATCATGGATCAACCAAGGCTTACAGCCAAGAGCAATGACACGTGATTTGGATTGGGGAGTGAAAGTACCTTTAAAAGATGCAGAAGGAAAAGTACTATATGTTTGGTTTGATGCACCAATCGGTTATATTTCTGCTACAAAAGAACTAACACCTGATTGGGAAAAATATTGGAAGTCAGAAGACACAAGGTTAATTCATTTTATTGGAAAAGATAATATCGTTTTTCATTGTATAATTTTCCCCGCAATTTTAAAAGCACATGGTGATTATATTTTACCAGATAATGTACCTGCGAATGAATTTTTAAATTTAGAGGGCGACAAAATTTCAACATCTAGAAATTGGGCAGTTTGGCTGCACGAGTATTTACAAGACTTTCCAGAGAAGCAAGATGTATTGCGTTATGTATTATGCGCGAACGCTCCAGAAACAAAAGACAACGATTTTACTTGGAAAGATTTTCAGGCAAGAAATAATAATGAACTAGTAGCGATACTCGGAAATTTTATCAATAGAGTTTTAGTGCTAAGTGAAAAATATTTTTCGGGAAAAGTAATGTCGAGAAATACACTTACAGATTACGACAAAGAAGTGATTGATGAATTAAAAAAATATCCATCAGTTATTTCAAATTCATTAGAGCAATTCAGATTTAGAGAAGGCATGCAAGAATTTATGAACCTAGCTCGATTGGGAAATAAATACTTGGCAGATACTGAACCATGGAAAGTCATCAAAGAAGATGAGCAACGCGTTCAAACAATATTAAACATTGGATTACAAATTGCTGCGAACCTTGCTATACTCGCGGAGCCGTTCCTTCCTCATTCATCATCAAAATTAAAAACGATGTTGAATTTAGATAAGAATAATTGGAACGATGCAGGCAATGAAAACATTTTAGTAGATGGACATCAATTAGGAACAGCAAGTTTATTGTTTGATAAAATTGAAGATGATGTAATTGAGAAACAATTAGAAAAATTAGCAGCATCAAAAAAAGAAAATGAAATGCAAAATAGTGTAGCAGAACCAGCAAAAGAAAATATAAGTTTTGATGATTTCAGCAAAATGGATATTCGTGTTGGAACTATTTTAGAAGCAGAGAAAGTTGCAAAAACAAAAAAATTATTAAAACTAAAAATCGATACTGGAATTGATGTACGTACGGTAGTATCAGGAATTGCAGAATATTACGAACCAGAAAATATTATCGGACAACAAGTAAGTATACTTGTAAACTTAGCACCACGAGATATCAAAGGAATCACTTCACAAGGAATGATATTAATGGCAGAGAATGCCGACGGAAGTTTAGCGTTTGTTAGCCCGACGAAAGCAATTATGAATGGAGGATCAGTAAAGTAGATGTACAAAGTACATTGTAAAATGTATTAAGTACAGATTACACAGTACATAATACTTAATACAATTTACATAATACAATAATAATGGAAATAGGTATAGATAGTTTTGCTTCGGCAATGGGGAATGATGGCAAGATTATGCCGAGTGATATTTCCTTGCAGAAATTAATAGATAGAATAGAACATGCTGATGCATGTGGTTTAGATTTCTTCGGTATAGGCGAACATCATCGACAAGAATTTTTAGATTCGGCAACAGTAGTAATATTAGCTGCAGCAGCAGCTCGAACAAAGAGGATAAAATTAGGAAGTGCGGTTACGGTATTAAGTGCTGCAGATCCAGTACGAGTTTTTCAAGAATTTGCTACGTTAGATTTAATTTCTAAAGGTAGAGCTGAGATTGTAGTAGGACGAGGATCATTCACAGATGCATTTCCATTATTCGGATACAACTTACAAGATTACGACGCATTATTTTCTGAGAAATTAGATTTGTTATTACGTATTCGCGATGAAGAAGAAATAACATGGTCGGGTAGATTTAGAGCGCCACTACATGATATAGCAATTTATCCACGACCATTGCAAGATCGTATTCCTATTTGGTTGGGAGTTGGAGGTACACCTGCATCATTTATTAGAGCAGGAAAATTAGGATTACCATTAATGGTTGCAATTATAGGAGGAGAAACACATCGATTTAGACCATTAATCGATTTATATAGAGAAGCAGGAGTAAAAGCGGGTTATGCATTAAGCGAATTAAAAGTAGGTTTACATTCATTAGGCTATGTAGGGGAGACAAGAGAAAAAGCAATCGAAGAATTTTATCCAGGCTATGCTGAAGCATTTACAAGAATAGGAAAAGAACGAGGTTGGCCACCAGTAACAAGGTCGCATTTTGATTCACAAATTGGTCCACGTGGTGCATTAGTGGTTGGAGGTGTAGATGATGTTGCTGAAAAATTAATTCGTCACAGCGAAGCATTAGGTGGTGTAGATCGATTTACATTTCAAATGGACAGCGCAGCACTGAGTCATGATCAATTGATGAGATCGATTGAGCGAGTTGGTAAGGAACTTATTCCTATGGTGAATAAAAAATAATTATTAAATCTAAAATTGGTGGCATGACTTAAGTCGTGCCACCAATATACCGCACAAAAGCAGGTTTTTATTTAATCCCGTATATATCATCCTGTACTTAATAAACTTTCTAGAAATACTTTTCCATTTCTTCTAAAATTTATTTATAAATTTAATCAAACCTAAATTTATAAATCATGACAAGTATCTTAGAAATCTGGTGGCAAATTCTTGTAGCATCTGTGGCCTATTTTATGTTAGGCTCTATTTGGTTTAACCCGAAAGTATTTGGAACTGCCTGGGCAAAATCTCACGGTATAGAAATGGATCCTGAAAGAAGGAAAGAGGTAAACATGGCTAAGCTTATGGGTACTGCCTTTTTATTTACGGTAATGATTACAACTATTATTGCGAAAGTATGTCTACTTTCTTGTGGTGGCGGAGAGGCTTGCCACGCGATGGGCATTATGCATTGTATTAAAATTGGAGTATTAATAGGCGGTGCAATTGCTGCAGCTATTTCAATGACTTATATGTTTTTAATGAGACCTGCGAATGCATTAATCCTCGATGGATTATTCCATGTTGTTGGATCTGTAATTGCCTCTTGTGTGTTATTCGCACTAGGAGTTTGCTAATATAAAATGTGCCCCTTAATTTCATGTTTCTTCGAGACATTCTATTCGGGGACCGATTACTAATCCCGCTTATGCGGGATTAGTAAATAAATTTATTGAGTAAACGAACTACGCTTTCTTTACGAACTCCGATTTCAATGCCATCGATCCGAAGCCGTCAATCTTACAAGAGATATTGTGATCTCCATCAGTTAGTTTAATATTTTTGACTTTTGTGCCAGCTTTTAGAGGTTTCGGTGCACCTTTAACAGGCAAGTCTTTAATTACAATTACAGAGTCTCCATTTTTCAACTCGTTACCATTAGAGTCGAGTACAATATCGCTAGAGCTAGCAACTGATTCTTCAACTTCTTCTCCTGGAATCCACTCGTGAAAACACTGAGTGCAAACCATCATTTCCTGATTCGGATACGTTAAATCCGAATGACATACTGGGCAATTCATATTGTATTTTGTTTAGTTAATTCTACTTCATTAACATATTAATCTAGTGGCCCCATGAGGAATCGAACCTCAACCTAGAGAACCGGAATCTCTAATTCTATCCATTAAACTATAGGGCCATGCACAAAGATAGCCTTTTTATCAATTTAATATTTTAGAATTTTCCGGCTGATTACACCTTTGTCGGTTTGTATACGAAGTATGTAAATCCCAGCTGTGAATGGGAAATCGACTACTTCTGTGCTATTTGGTTTAATTAATGTTGATGAAACTTCTTCTCCAATCGAATTATATATTTTCACTTCTTTTATATCGCTTGAATTTTGTGTGAAATAAATTTTATCAACTACTGGATTAGGATAAATAGTTAATTGAATATCTTTTTCGAATGAAGTATTCGTTGGCTCGTGAAGTTTTAATATTTTAACTTGATACGGATTTAAGTTCAATTGAACATTATAAATTTTACTCGACGAATTCACTACGAAGAAACTATCCGTCATTAAATCTTCAAATGCTAATGCTCCAGATTTATTGTCTGTTCTGGCAAATGAAAACTGAACATTTGATAAATAATTCCCTGAAGTGTTTACTAATACAAGTTCATCTTGCAAATTATATGTACGCTGATAAGAATGTATTTCATTAAAGTTGCTTACAATATTTTTTACAGTTCCAAGTTGAAGTACTTCTTCATTATTTCTTATCCGAATTAATTTTTTATAATGATTTAAGATTGAATTCGAATCAGCAGATAATGTTTTCACATTATAATTCATAAAGTTTGAATTCACTGAAATATAAGGTGTACCTGTCGTGAAACCCGAATAAGCATTAGTATTCCATTGCATTGGCGTTCTGATGTATTGGTCGGGCTTAGAACCTTTCATCGCAATCTCTTCACCATAATAAATAAACGGAACACCAGGTTGAGTTAATAATAAACTCGCAGCAACTTTACATTTGTTGATATCATTTCCTAAAAAATCAAATACTCTATTTTGATCATGATTTGTTAGAAAATTTGCAAACTGATTTGTATCTAATGTTAATTGAGAATTATTTAACGCGAGTTTTGCATTATATGGATTCGATGTATTCGCTGAATTCAAATTTGCTTCTGCTAAGTTAAATTCGAAACACATATCTAGTTTTCCTGTATACATCGCAATTGTCTGTGCATTATCCCAAACTTCACCTACTAGCAAAGAATTTTTCTTCCAAACTTCACAACTATCGTTAAGTGCTTTTAAAAATGAAATTGTTTCGGGAGTATTCTTTAATGAATTTCCATTCTCATATAAATACATTACCGCATCTAGTCGAAACCCATCTACTCCAACATCTTGCAACCAATATTTAGCAGCAGCGAAAATACTATCGCGTACAGGCTGATAATTGTAATTCAAATCCGGCATTTCACTCCAAAATAATGCATAGTAATTACTACCATTTTTGGGATACCAAACTTGTTGACCCCATGGTCCAATTTGAGAAGGTGCAGTAGTTTCCCAACGATAAAAGTTTCTATAAAAAGGGTCGTTAGCTGCAGATTTTATAAACCAAGGATGTTGACTAGATGTATGATTAATGACGAAATCCATGATTACTTTTATTCCTCTTCGATGAGCAGAATCTAGCATTGTTTTAAAACTAGCCATTGTTCCATACTGAGGATTTACTTTTTTATAATCAGTAACATCGTAACCGTGCACACTTGGAGAAGGGTTGATAGGCATTAACCAAATTAAGCCAATTCCTAAATCATCATTTGTATTCGGATTTCCATCATTCAAATAATTCAATTTTTGAGTTAAACCATTAAAATCGCCTTTACCATCAGCATTAGAATCATAAAAACTACGAACATAGACCTCATATGCGGTTGTTTTATTCCACCAATAGTTTTGTGCATTACTTGTAATACTAAAAAATAATAGAATAGATAAAATTATAGGCAGCTTTTTCAAAATAAATATTTTATAAAATGAGATATATATTGATTTTTCTATAGGAGATATGCATCAATAACCATTCCGATTTTGTTGTCCACGTGTAGGTTTAATACCGAACCAAGCAATAATTGTTTCTAAGGTTGCCCAAAAACGAATGGTATTTAAAATCGGATTCAAATAATTTGTTTGGATGCAATAGTTCGTGCTATAAGGTGCGGTATGATGTAAGCCATGCATTTTTCTAGATTGTATTAATCCAGTTTTTTGAATCATTCGTACAACAAATCCATTTTCTTTATCTGTTCTATGAGAAACAGCATGACATTCATTTGCCAATGAACCATAAGTAAACAATACAATGAGTTGCCAGCTAACAGCATTCATAATAATAAATATGATCAGCAAAAGTATCACAAAAAACACTGAGAGTTTCACTCTCTCCCACATAGAACTACCTAAAAATTTTCTTGGATACTGATGATGTTCTATGTTGGGTATAACGATAAGCTTCCCCATATATTTCCAATCTGGGTTGCCATACGTATCTTCCCACCAATGAATTCCACCAGTGATGAAATCGGCGAGTAGGATTAGTGCAAAAAGCTCAATTAATAAAATAATCATAATTTGTAGATGTACTCGATTATCGTAATATCCATAATTTTTTCCTATTTTTAAAATGCTTGCACTCTAAATTTATTAAAATCAAAATATTGTTTTTTGAATTGGAAATATATTAAGATAATAATATGAACAGAGTGATTAAGATACTAGTTTTAACGATTATAACCCTATCGTCGTGTTCAACTACAAAAGAGCTCAAATTACATAATCATAGTGGCGGATATTTTCATTGCGCCATTTGCAACCCAAATAAATTGAGTTTTGAACGAACAGATACTATTCAATTAGCTTCTAATGATTTAAAAAATATTTTTTCATCATCTGTTATAGTGGTTTCAGAAAATGAAACACATCAGAATATCAAACCGGAAATTTCAATCAGTAGAAAATTAACTACATCCTCAAAAATTTCAAATAACAGTAAAATTGAAAAATTAAGCATTTATGAAAATCGAATTATTAATGATCATAAAAAGAACAAAACTGGCAAAGGTTGGGCTGTTTCCGGTTTAGTAATTGCAGCTTTAAGTATTATATTTTCTTTTACTATAGTAGTGCCGCTTTTACTGGCACCTTTAGGAATAATAGTAAGCTACAAGGCACTTACTAAGACTAAAAAAGGAGAAAAACCTAGAAAATTAGCTAAAATTGCTTTCTACTTTAATTTATTTATTACAATAATTTGCTGGGGCGCATTATTTATAATAATTGCAGCTTTAAGCTGAAAATAAAATTTTATATATTTAAAAAAGACTTACTCTCCATTTAAAATTATTGCTAAACTAAACTTATTAATTATGGCAAGAGTAAAAAGAAATGTATTAACTTTTTTAAGTTTAATTTTGTTATTTACTTCATGTAGTACAGTAAACAATAAACTACAAGAGCAAAACAATGCAAACCATTCTATTCATAATGGGCACTATCTAAATTGTTCCTTATGCACCTCAAATAAAGTAGATAAAAATTCAGAGGTAAAAGAAATTGAAAACTCGAGCGAAGTGGTATTTGCCACAAACGAGAAACAGGAAAATCAAATCCCTAATTCTACTTTTTTCAAAGTTCTAAATACTATAAAAAACGAGAATATTGAAAATTCAAGTGACATTAATAATTTGAATACAAATTCTAAACATCAGAATAAGGTACTTGGAAAATTTACAAAAGCGTTGGATGTTAAAACTGATCAGGTTGACGAAGTGAATGCAAATAATCCAAGCTTGGGGCTAGCTATTGCAGGTATCTTGTTTGGAATATTAGGATTATCATTTATGCAATTTGCAATTTTCCTTATTCCAATAGGTTTACTCTTAAGTATTATAGCTTGGAAAACATCTACAAAAGGAGATGTTGCAAGAACTGTAGCAATATTTGCAACAGTATTAAATATTATTGTATTTTTTGTGGTTGTTGTTTTCTTCCTTTTACTATCTACGTTATTTGCATTTATGATGATATAGAAAAAGAAATCCATCGAATTAAAGATAATCTTAATGATACCTATCTCAATTATCCATTAACATATTAACCCATTAACATATTAACAAATTAATCTATTAACATATTATCTCATTAACATCCCGATAGCTATCGGGATAACATATTAACAAGTGGCCCCGGCGGGAATCGAACCCACATCAAATGTTTAGGAAACATCTAATTGTACTTAATACAAATAGTGTTTAATTATATTCTTATAGAAGTTTGACAATTTTCATAACTTTCGCCATAATTAATTCCCCATACAACATGATTTGTCCGAATTGTAAATCAGACCTTACTTACCTAAACCAAGAAATGATGGTATGCACTCAATGCTTTAATGAGTGGGTGCCTAATGATGGAATTGAAGAAACAGCTAATAGTTCTATAATATTAGACTCTAATGGTAATGAGTTAAAAGATGGAGGTTCAGTAATAGTTATTAAAGATTTACCTGTTAAAGGCGCACCGAAACCATTAAAGGCTGGAACAAAAGTAAAGAACATCAGATCAACAGATGGTGACCATAACATATCATGCAAAATAGAAGGGTTTGGGGCTATGGCATTAAAGTCGATCTATGTGCGCGAGGCTTAGACTAAACTGCAGGTTTTAAATTGTTTTTATCAAAATATTCGGCTAATAAGCTTAATGGTATTACCTTAACAGTAGTATTGTAATTATCTAAATTAACTTCATTTTCATTTATAAACATTCTGAGTGAGGTATTTTCCGGATGATTACAAAAGATGAAAAATACTGTGTTATTTTTTAAATCTATATAATCAAAGTTTATAAATATCAATGATGGAATGTTGTAAAAGCTCTGTATTTTATTTTCTTGATCTGTGTAAATTACAAGAATTTTATTGATTTCATTGTAGGCGACATCTGACGCAATAATTCTAAATTTTATATTGGCTTTAATTAATGTATTTTTATTGGCTTTTTTAAGCTTCGGACTAAGATTTAATAGTTTATGAAAATTAATCATAGTATTGTTGTTAATTTAATACAAAGAAAATATTTGTGATACAATAAAAAAAATCCATATTAATCCATATTATATTTATTGGCATCAAATAGCATATATTTATCGCTATATATTATGAAGAACAAATTATTCATTGAAAAAATTCATAGCCGATTCGGAAGAAAAATTAAATTCTCGTACGAGTGTGATGAATTATCAAATCATATATTTCAATCTATCAATATAAGAGTTAGCTCACAAACTCTTAGGAGGATATTAGGTTTTATTAAAGATAATGTAAAAACATCTAATAGAATATTAGAATATATTTCGAATTACTGTGGTTATGAATCTTATGATAGTTTAATAAATAGTGTAAAAATAAAAAGAGGCTTTGATGATAATAGTTCTATTATTAATACGATAAAAGAATTTTATAATATTCAAGTCATCAATATAAATGATATAAATTATCAAAGAGCTTGTGGAAATATTGCAAAAATGATTGTTACCAACAAATCATTGTTTGATAAATTATCATACTACCTATCTAGCAATAAAGCAAGCCAAATTTATTTTTTTGAGAGATACCCTTACGTAGCAAAGTTAAATGATGAATACTTATTGCATCTAAAAAGATATATGCAATCTAAAAAGACTAATGAAGCACAGCTTTTTGGGAATTGCTTATTTTTCCTTTCGTACTATCTGCGTGAAAAAAACGAAAAGTTATCTAAATATTTAAATAAAATTAACTCTATTAATATCACTGATGATATTCATTATTTTCCAAGGGCAAGAAAGATGATGTCAAATATTTTATTTGCACATCTGAATAATGATCATCAATTATTGAAAAAATTTATATCAATGTCTTTTGAAGAGGAAAAAAAACTGAATAAAAATATTAGTAATAATATCAATAGTAATATATTCTTTCCTTTTTATCATTATATTATGGTTGATTGCTTTATATTAATAAGTGATTACGAAAATGCAATGAAAGTATTTAAAATTGCAGAGCTTGATTATATGAGCTACAGTGATGGAAGTGTAGAGCAAGGCTATTTTGAGCACTTTGATTTAATGAAAGCGATAACCTACTATCATTTAGGAGATGAGATTTCTGCCAAAAGAATATTAAATAGAATTGATAGTAGTAAAGTATTATTTACATTTCAGGATTACCATAATTTAAATCGAAAAATTTTAGAGTATAACTTGTCTGGCAAAGAATCTATTAGAAAAAGAAACGTGTTAAAAAAAGAAATAGAATCTCTGATTATACAAACAGGTTATACGATTTTCAATAAATTTATAAAAGACTAATAGCATAAGCTATTAAAATCAATGTATTACTGATAATTTCTTTTTTTGATAGTTTTTCTTTGTTTATTCTTAAGCTTATAAATATGAAAATAGGCATTATGATTAAATTCAAGTAGCCAATCTGACTTATAAAATAATTTTTATAGGTATAATTTAATAAGAAAGAACCGAAAATGGTAAGTAGTGCTATGCAAAGTAGAATTTCTTTTTTCCCGTTTAAAAAATTTGGTTTAATATTTTTAGAATTAATGACTCCTAGAGAATAATAAAAAATTAATAAAGAGAATTCCAATATTAACACACTTAATGGGGTAGAAACATTCTTTAGAGGAACAGACATAAATGAATAACCAATAGTCCAGCTGATTGTACTTAATAGCGCTAATAATAATCCTTTCTTTTGATTCGGGATAGTAGATTGCACCCAAATTCCAATAATCAAAAGTATAGTCGTGAAAATATAATACTTACTCAATGATTCATCAAATATTAATAGTCCGAATACTTGATGTAATACATGACCAACTAATTGAATGAAAAGAATATTAGTGAAATTTAAATATTTATTTGATAGAATAAAAAAGTAAAATCCTAATCCACATAATATAGAAAAAGCACTTATTTGAACCAGGTCAAAGATATTATTGTAATATATATTTTCGAATGATAAAAAAAACCAAACCAAGGCAAATATGCTAGTATAAATACTTCTATTAAAAATATAATTAAGGGTTTTCGTTTCAATACTATTTATTCTGTTTAGTAGGTCTACAACAAAAAAAATTATATTAGTTAGAAGAATTAATGCTATTGCGTCAGCAGAACTGGTATTATACATTCTTTTTTTTGATACAAAGAAAGGAAATTAAGAAATAAGTCACAATGGCTTATGTGATCTGTAAATTGTGTAACATGAATTTGTGGCCCCGGCGGGAATCGAACCCACATCAAATGTTTAGGAGACATCTAGAAAGGAATTGCCCCATTTTTATTTTGTAAAATACTGATTAGTAGTATTATTACAATTTATAATCAGGGCTTTTATTTTTGGGTTTTGAAGTAAAATGTGGTCTAACAGTAAGGTAAACTTCAAGGATTTTTTAATTAAAGTTCTAGGTTCTTTAAAAATATCTTACAGCTCTTACATTACCACCTGCACCTTTAGTAACAGCTGTTACTTGTCCATTATAAAATTCTAACCATAATGCATAAAACCTATTTGCAGGATGACTTGAAGAGTAATAGCTTGCAATTTCTTCAGAAGAACTCCAATAATAATCAACATTAAATCCTCCTAATAAAATTTTATTTATATAAAGTTGAATTAACTCATCTTTGCTTGGTAAAAACCAATCATCATATGTAAAGCCATTAATTGTAATTGAATAATCAGAACATAGTTTTGCTGCAGGTGCATTTGGTTGACTTGATAAAATTGCATTAGTATTAGACTGTCCTGTGCCGATTAATTTACCCGATGCACCTGTTACAATAAAGTCTGTGATATCATTACCCAGATACCATTTCACATTTCCATTTGGATAAAATGGATTGCTTGAGGGAGTTAAATCGCTTAAAGAGGAAATTAAACCATGTTGTATATTAATATTAAAACCAGCATCACTAGGTTGTAAGATATATGCAACTTTCCCGCCTCCATAACTATCACCAATTGAAAGTTGTTGTGTTAAAAAACTAACTTGAGTTCCATATGAAGTTCCAGTTGCGTTTGATGCATATGTTCTTATGTAATATTTAGTCCCAGGAGTTAGACCTGTTATGTTACAATTAATTGTAGTTTGTGAAATAGTATCAATTTTGTTGAAATCATTTATAGTTGGGTTTGGATTTATGCTCCAACAAACACCTTTAGAAATTATAGGCGTTCCACCATTTGAAGTAATGCTTCCTCCGCAAGTTGCGGAATTCAATGTGATATTAATAGGTGTATTTGTAGCTGATAACTTTGGAAAAGCAAATGAAGCTGGAGAGCCGTTAATGTGCGTCCAAAAACTCCCATTAAAAACTTGAACTTCTCCATAAACACCGCAATCATTACAATAAATTATTAAACCTTGGGCAGGTGATATTATGCTCGTTTTTTCAATATAACTTAGCCTCGGAGGTAAAAAACCTTTTGAAGTAGAATTTACAATTAAGGCAGCGGAGGAGTCATTTTGATTTATTCCAACAATCAAATTAGAAGATTTTACTGTCCCCGAAAAGGTAGGGTTATTTATTGGTGACTTTAAATCTATTCTTGAACTCAATGATAATGTATCTGATTTAGATAGTTTTTCATTTATCCGATTTATAATTTTTATTGTGTCGATTTTGTTTAATTTATTATTTAGTGCATTTTGAGTAGGTATTGAAATTTGTTTTATTGAGTCTGGTGTATTATCTACATTGTTTAATCCAACCATTGATTTTGTGATTCCAGATACAGTGCCTGTAAATGTTGGACTATTGATTGGTGCTTTTGAATTAATTCGCGTGCTTAAAGAAAGTGTATCTGATTTAGATAACTTTTCTGCGATGCGGGAAATAAAATTTGTCGTGTCACTTTTATTTAATTTGTTATTTATTGCATTTTGTGTTGCAATAGAAATAGGTTTTAACAAATCAGGTGTGTTGTTAAGGCTATCAATTCCTAATAAACTTTTAATATCATTTACATTAGTAACACCTGTTCCTCCATTTGAAACTGGAACTATACCCTTAATCATTGAACTTGATTTTGCATTTAATGCATACGGCACGCTCAACAATTGACTTACGCCGATATTGGTGTAATTTGTTCCACCTGTTACATCAGTTTCTATTTTAACAAAATAGGTAGAAACCGACCAATCAATGTTATCAAATAAACCAATACTCGGATTACCACCACCAATTTCAACACTCACTAAACCGTTCACATTAGTTGTAGGTTGGGGGTTATAAGTTTCTTGATAAACAATTATACCAGTTGCAGAATCTTTGATAATACTTACTCTCATTCCAATTTGAGTTGAAACTACCAAAGAATTGTTTGAACGAATGACTGCTTGATAGCTCATCTTAGAAGGAGCCTGTGCCACAGCAATTATATTAACAAATAAAATTGCAATAATTGTTAAAAGTCTGCGCATAATTATTTTTTTATAACCTTAAAATACTTGATAGTTGAATTGTAACGAAATACTTTTATAAAGTAAACCGCAGGCATAAGGTTGTTTAAATCTAATTCTGTTTGATTGTTTTTTATATCACCTGATAGAATTTCTTTACCTTGTAAATCATATAATTTATAATTCAATCCATCAAGCTTAATGTCTTGAATTAATAATTTAAGAATGGTAGTGGTTGGATTTGGAAATACTGTAATGAGCATTACATCTTTTTGATTACCAATACCTGATATTAGATAAATCTCATAAGGTTGTTGAATGCCTTGAGTAATAACTGAGTTAGCATTTAACGTTGTATTATAATATACTTCGCCTATAGAATAACTAACCGATGTGTTATTTTGTGAAACATTTTTACCTGATGTGTTTGCAGTTTGTTGAGCAGACACATCCATTGTGAATGTTAGAATAAATAACAATGTAATTGTGCTTCTCATATTGTCTTATTTATATCCAAAAGTTAGTATTAATTATAGGATTTTATCTTATCACATCTGCCACCACCTCAAATTAAACCCAAATTCCCGACAAAAACCACCACTAAAGCAAAAACTGCAAGGTTTACTGCAATACTACAACAAAAACTCCAAGAAAATAAAAGGTAAGTGATTGATTTTTAAACAAGTGGCCCCGGCGGGAATCGAACCCACATCAAATGTTTAGGAAACATCTATTCTATCCGTTGAACTACGGCGCCTAACTCGGAAATTTAAATTTCCGAGTTCAAAAATAACAATTTAAGACATACTAATGAAAAATGAGTACAGACTTCTTTGGTAGTATATTACTGCAAGTACAAAACAATTCAAATGAACTGTTGTTACCTGATTATTAATAAATTATTATGAAGAAAATAATACTTTTACTTAGTTTGTTTAGCTTTATTTACACATCCACAGTTGCGCAAACCAACTTTAGTGGTGGAGTATTTACAAATACAACTTGGACATTGGCTAATAGTCCTTACATATTAACTGGTTCGGTAGTAGTATTTCCTAATGTAACACTTACTATAGAACCGGGAGTTGTGGTTAAAATTGAAGAAAAGTCTAACAACATAAGTCAACAAATTTACTTGGAAGTGCGTGGTAAACTTGTTGCAAAAGGCACAGATTCAAATCTAATTTCATTTATTCCTAAAACAGTACCTTCATTAGGATCAGATCAAATTTGGCAAGGGATTTTTGTAAAAACTGCTCAAGGTGCATCGATAGATATGGATCATTTTATGCTTAATAATTCTTACTATGGAATTAATTATGACGATATATTGATTGACACCTTAGTTTTTAATGGATGCAAATTCAATAACAATACATATACACTTGCCATAAACACAAATGTTGTTGTAAATAATTGTGAATTCATAAACAACGCCGTTACACATAGTTTAATTTATGTGTATGGTTCTGTAACTGCAAACAATTGCTTATATAAAAACAACTTCGCTAGCATGTCTACTGTAGTAGGTGGGGTAAAAGTAAAAGGCTGCACATTCGAAAACAATACTAATTGCTTTATTCAAATATCAGGAAAGTTCACAAACTGTATTTTCAAAAATAATCTAACAGTTTTTCAAGAGAATGGAACATTAGAAATTGACTCGAGTCAATTTCTAAATAACGAAACCGGTATAAATGCTTTTGGTGTGGGTAGTATTAGAAACTCAACTTTTACTGGAAATAAGTTTGCATTGTCTGTAAGTTCCAATTCGATCATAGAAAATAATAATATAAGTAACAATGAAATTGGTTTAGGATTGACAGGTGTGTTTACCACAGGTATGGTATTACCCCTGATAAAAAACAATAAAATATGCTACAACACTTTTTATAATTTAGAGAATAAATCAGATTATAATTTGAGTTTGGATAGTAATTGTTTTTGCTTAAACGATTCTGTATCTATCGATGCAAAAATTTATGATGGATATGATGATATTACTCGTGGCTTAATAAATTTTGCTATTTACGACACCTCATGTACAAATATTAAACAACGTGTCATTAAAATTAATTTAGGTACAAATACAGGATTGTCAACAATTGTTAAACGAATTAATGTTTCGCCAAATCCTTTTATTGATCATATATACTTAAATGTTGATGAAAATGTTGTAACTGCATGGAGAGTATATGATATTGCAGGTAAAAAGGTTTTCGAAAGCACCAGCGAAACAAGTAAAGTTGAATTAGATTTGAGTCATTTAGAAAAAGGTGCTTATATTCTTAAATCGAATAATTATCAACCAGTAAAACTTATAAAATATTAATATAAAGAATCTGCATTTGTGTAGGATTAAATAAAGACCTGCACAAATGCAACATTGTTCTTTTTTATAATTTCACAAATCGCTGTACGCTCTCCCCAAGTTTTATGATATAAACTCCCTTTGTAAGTGTAGATATATCAACATATCCGTCCTCCAGAATTCTTTGCTCAATTATTTTTTCACCTTGTATGTTAAAAATAATTATAGAACTCAATTCTCGTGTTTGTAAATTTTGTATTTGAATTTTATCATTCGCAGGATTAGGGAATACTCTCAAATTTTGATACTTAGTATCATCAACTCCTGTATAGAACCATACTTTATAAAATGAAGTGTCAGTACAGCTTGTTGATGTGTTTGAAAACACACAAGACATTGTACTTGGATTAATGGTATTCCATTTCACAACGATAACACTATCACCTTGACCTGAAATTATTTTCCCACTATCTACTTGCCAAAAGTAATTTGTTTTTCGATTTGATATTGTATAATACGTGTATAATGAACTTGTATCAAGTACAACAAAATTACCTGAAATTGGAAACGCTGATACTTGAGATTTTACAAAAATATTTATACTCAAAATGATGGAGTCTGACTTTACACAATCGTCATCGTATACTATAAACTTAAATTTATATGGTAAAATTCTTTCATCTCTACATTGCGTTTGTAATGTGAAGGAAGCCCAGGTACCTGTTGAATCTTGGTGGTTTAAAAAAGTATGTCGATTATTAATATTACCATTTGCTGGATCAGGTATCAAGCTAATATTTACCTTATTTAGTGTGTCTATATCGTAATACCTCAATACACTATCTGCATATAATTGAAACTTAACCCCTTCATTTATGAAATAATTTTTTGTAGTATTTCTTTTGATGGTATCTCCTAAAACAATATATGGTGGTGTATTATTTTCTTTTTGAAATAATAACAGCACATTTATGGTATCATATAGTGGTGATGGGCATGTTAAATCACGTACTACTACTTTAAAGGACACACTTGTTTTTTTAAAATTTTCACAAACAGGTTTGAATCTAAACTGACCTTGAACAACTCCTACTCCTGAAATCACAGAGTTTTGTGCAGATATGCCTGATTGCAAAAATCCAATTTCGCCCCACTTAGATTTATATTGATTTGTATCTAAAATATTATTCGACAAATCTGGAATCAAATACATTTTTAAAGAATCGTGAGGAACATCTCTGCCTGTAAACGTAAGTACATATTCTTTATCAATAGTAATTGTATCAACAACCTGATTATATCTGTTTCTATTATCAGATAATACAGGCGCAGTTTCCGTACAGATCACAGTTTCGAATTGGTAATCTCGAATTATACTGCCAATTTTTGATGCTACACCATTTATTTTTCTATACTCATCACATTTTATTGCAACAGTATATTTGCCAATTGCTGTTGGAATAAAATTGATAATTCCTGTACTTGGATTAATCGTGTAATCTGGACTTCCGTCCATAATATTAAAATTAATATTGTATCCAGAATTAAATGTACAAAGCCCAAAAGGTTTTAAATCGCTATTGCTATTATAAGGTGTTAGAACTGAAAAAACCAATGAATCTCCATCAGGATCAGTTGCATTAAAATCAATTGCGTAAGGTTTGCCTACACAATAATAATTTAGTGGTGATTTGTTGAACCTAGGGGAGTTATTGTATCGAGTAGCAGAGCCAACACTTAATCTAGGGAAATCCATTGTAAAAACAATTCCTTCCGCATTACTATTTAAAATATTCTTAATATTCTCACCTCTACAACACATCGAAGATGACATATAATATCCATCAGGGTTATTTAAGGATAATGCTTGTGTTGAGGTTAATGTATATTCATAGATACCAACTTGCAATGATAAATTTGCCGTAAAAGGAGGGCAGTCTGCTGGGTTATATGTTAAGTAATAGCTGCTAGTTTTAGTTAAAGTAATAGGCATATTTACATTCGTATTGGTGCCATTTACATAAATATTAAATAACATAGATGTTGGTAAAGCAGCAGTTCCATTTACATCCCTATAGAATTTAAATTTGATATTATAGGTATCCCCCGTGAGTCGGGTCATACTTAAATCGTATCCCGAAAAATGAGTAGCTCGAGATACGATTGAAATTAATAAAATTAATACAGTGAGTGTAAGTCTAAGTGTTCTCATATTCTGGTAATTAGTTAGTTGGACGTTGCCAATAACTGTGCCAAAACAATCTCATTACATTTTTATAAACTTACTGAAGTTATTATTTATTTGAATATAATAGCTTCCAGATGGTAAATTTTGAATATTTACTTTTTTCTCCATAGGAGTATTTATTTCTTTCACTAGCTTTCCTTCTGTTGAAAATATTTTAATTTTTTGTATGGTTTGAATTCCATCAATATATAAAATATCATTTGCGGGGTTAGGGTAGATAGAAATCTCCGTTTTTGTATTTGAGTTAACACCTGTACTAAAGTTGCTGAATAAAGTTTGATATTCATTTATAATAGTGTCTGTAGTTACTTTCAATTTTTCTAAAGATGTTAAATTAGTGCCAGGAGTATCTCGAGCCCATACGTATGCAAAGTCAACATCCATTATTTCTCCAGGCGCCAAACTTCTAGGTGCAACAGAACTAATACTTCTTCTATCACCATATATATCTGTTTCATTCCAAGTGGGTCTTCCATTTGGATCTGAACTTCCAGGAAATTGAAACTTACAAGGATCAGAACCATTTCTACCATTCGGTGTGCCATAAGTTAATGCTGCACCGTCAGCCCAAAATCCTTTTAAGTATCTTTCTAATTCTATTGCGTTTACAGGGTCTGAATTTACACCAGAAGCACCACCATTTGTAAATACCATATGACTTTCCATTTCAGTTGGATTTAATACTGTCATTCCAAACGCTGGAGGTGCGATTCCGTATCCAGGGCTAGAACCATCAGCATCATCATTCGTCCCGTTATACACGTAAAACAAATTTCTCTTTTTGCCTGAAACATTAACAGATAGATCACAACCAGCATAGTCGTCGTTAGCATTACCTAAATCGTAATCGTTAAAAAGGCCTACTCTAAATTCCGAGTAAGGAGTGTTAGATTTATTCGTAATTCTATATCTATACATCGTACTATTATTAATAGCATTAGATGTGTTTGAACTAAACGCGTACGCAAAAGCTTGTATTTCTACTCCGATAGAATTTGAACCAGGGTAAGCTGTATGAACGTTCCCTTTATCATTAAACACCCAATAAACTAATTGTCCGGGGACTAAATTTGGTTTGGATACATCGAGTACTGGGTAATCACCAAGTGAAGGGTCGTAGATACCATCTGAATTTGCATCGAAAAAAGGAGCTCGTGCATTTGCCCATCTACTCATGTTATATGATATGCCCTTACCACTCTTCGAATCGTTAATTTCTTTCCCTGTAACAGTAAACATCTCATTCCAATCATCACAATCTATGGAGTCAATTTCTCCCATAGCATTTAGTGCTCCAGGCCAAAAATCTAATCCTCTCTGACGGTAGGTTTGACCTGCGGTATATAGATTTGAGCCAGCATCTCTTGCACTTAGCCAGAGAGCAGCTGTGAAATTAGATTTCCTTCCAGAATTCTTTGGAATTTCGTAACCTGCATTTCCTGTACCTAGTACATCCCAAAACATATCACCACCGTTGAGTAATTTTGCTCTTACATTGTTTATCTCTAAGTCTATTGATGCTGTTGGCGCTCCACAATTTCCTGTTGCTTCTGCATAACTAATGCTTATTACAAAAGCAAAAGTCAAAACTGATTTATATATATAAGTATTCATAAGTTTATGTCTAAGTTAAAATTGTCTAATTGCGTACACTTTTAATTTCTGAGATTTAGCAGTCTGTTTTATAGCAGTACTAGTTACTTGTTTTGCTAAGCTTGCGTTAACTTCTGTAGAGCTCCAAACAACACCTCCTATAATGCTTGTTGCACCTATTGACTTATATACATTTAGTAGTAATGATAGTTCTGCTTGAGATGGTAAAAACCAATCGGTATAACCATTATATGTTAAATCGTAGCAGTACCTTGCAGCATAATCTCCAGCACCTAAAGCTGCAACAATTTTATCTGTATTTGCTGCACCGGTAAACATATTAGAATCTAATGAATTCACAAATGCATCTACAGAATTTCTCCAGGTTGCACGTAATGGTGGACTAACCGGACAGGCTACTAGTCCGTGAAACTCGCCCGGAATAAAACCCGGATCACCAGCTTTTAAAGTATAAAATAAATTACCTCCTTTGTATGGCATTCCTAACTTTACTCTATCTGTTGCGAAGGTGCGTTGCGGTCCATAATAAGTTCCACTTGCTGTAATGGCATATGCACGAACATAGTACCCTTTTTCTGGTAAAAGATTTTTAATAACACAGGTAAAAGAATCCGTAGAAGTTAATCGAATTGATTTGCCATCATTAATTGTTGGTTGAGGATTCGCACTCCAGCATACACCAGATTCAGTGATTTGTTCCCCACCAGTATTCAGAATATATCCCCCCGTAATGGCTGTGTCTAATCCGATATACTTTATCGGATTGGTTTTGATGGTCACTGCTGAAAAGGCATAGCTTGCGCTCAACAATAGCAGTAGCAGTAGTTTTAATTTCATAGGTATAGAGCTAAGTTTAAAAAAATATTATTTGCAATAAAATTAATGCAGAGTAAAATATTTATCAGGTTTAATGGGGAAGCAAAACCTAAAGTGTACTTTTAAATAAAAGTTTCACTAATCAGTTACAATATAATAAATATATTTTTAAAAACAATTATTTATCGATAAAAACAATTGTGTAATGTCATTGTTTAATGGAGGATAAAATAAATTAGAATGCAGAACTACAAAAACCACACACGTTATTACCCATTACATCATTTCATTTTAACACCATTAACTGCTGTATCTTTCGTATGGGCTATTATTAATTGCTTTCAGAATGTAAATTCTACTGCAGAAAACATTTTTAATTTGATTATCGCTACAACTGTATTGGTAACGGTTCAAATGTCTAGAATCTATGCACTCAAAAATCAAGATCGTAACATTCGTTTAGAAGAACGTATGCGCTATTTTGAATTAACCGGAAAATCCTTCACAGAGAAAGAGTCGAAACTGCGTAGATCACAAATTATAGCTTTACGTTTTGCTAGAGACGAGGAATGGATTGAACTTATGGATAAAGCTATTGCAGAAAACCTAAGTTCTAAACAAATTAAATCAGCAATTATTAATTGGAAAGCAGATCACAATAGAGTTTAATACTTATTTATTTTTTTGATTAGAAAAGAGGGTTTTTAGGCCCTCTTTTTTTGTTTAAATTTAGCTTAAATGATTTTTTGCACTATTTTAGAACAAATTAACTGCTAACTGAATTAAATTATAAGAATGAGAAAATCGCTCGCTCTCCTTTTCGTTCTCTCTTTAATAGTTTCTTCTTTTGCACATTCGCAAGACAAACGTGTAATAGATAGTTTAGAGACCCTTGTAAAATCTAATATTGGAGATTCTTTAAAACAGGTTGCTTTTAGTGATCTATGTTATAATTATAGTTTTATAGATTTCGATAAAGCTATTTCGAATGGGAAAGAGGCTTTACTACTCGCTCAAAAATTAAATAATCCAAAAGCCATTGCCCTCGCTTTTTCTGATATTGGTAATTGCTATACCCGAGTAAATAAATTAAACGAAGCTCTCGATTATCATAATAAAGCTTATGCCTTAAGAAAGCAGTTGGGCATGGATTTGAAAGCTGCCGGATCGCTTTCAAATATATCAATTATTTATAAGCAACAAGGCAATTTCAAAGTTTCTGCAGAGTACATGATGAAGGCATTACGTATTTACGAAAGTAAAAATGACTCTGTGATGCAAGCCTTAGTAAAAGGGAACTTGGCAAACCTTTACCTGAATATGAACAAGCCTAGCATTGCCAAAAAATATTTAGATGAAAGTTTCAAAATTTCAAAATCTAAAAATATCAAATCTCTTCTAAGTACTGCATATTCAAGCTATACAGAGTATTATTTAATGATGAAAAAATTTGATCTTGCACTTGTTAATGCATTGCAATCGGTCGCTATTTTAGAAAAATTAAATCGAAAATCCGATTTAGCATTAATTTATAATTCAATCGGACAAATTTACTTAGAGAAGAAAAAGTATGATTTGTCGATGGATTATTACAACAAATCTTTATCACTACGAAAAGAGTTGGGCGATGAATTAGGTGAGGCTTCTTGCCATAAAAATATAGGTTATGCTCAAGTGCTGTTGAAAAATTATTCTGATGCAGAAAAAAATTATAAACTCGCATTAACACTCTTTAAAAAATTAAATGCCAAAGAATATTTAAACGATTGTAATAAATTATTAGCCGATTTATACGAAAAACAAAATATGTACGATAAAGCTATCTTCTATATGAAAGAAGGAAAGAAAATTGAAGATAGTGTATATAACAGAGATACTGAAGCAAAATTAAACGAACTAAATATTCAATACGAAACTGAGAAAAAAGAAAATCTATTGAGAATTCAATCGTATGAACTCTCTAAAAGAAATACATATTTAGCAGTTGCATTAGCGCTCTTAATCGTATCAATTTTCATCGCTTATTTAATTATTAGTAATCAGAAAATTAAATCATCAATTAAAATTCAAAAAGAAATTTTACGTCAACAAGATATTGCTACCAAAGCAATTATTGAGGCAGAAGAGCGTGAACGAAAAAGAATTGCAAGTGACTTACATGATGGCATTGGACAAATGTTTTCAGCTGTTCGCATGAACTTATCTAGTATAACTAACGACATCGATTTCATTAAAACTGATAAAAAGGAACTGTTTGAAAAAACGATAGATCTAGTTGATGAATCGTGTAAAGAAGTGAGAAGTATTTCGCATAACATGATGCCAAATGTATTGCTTCGATCAGGATTGACGAGTGCAGTAAGGGATTTTGTAAGTAAAATTGATAACAGTATTTTAAATGTTAATCTGGAAACTTCTGGTTTAAATGAACGACTTGATTCGAATATCGAAACTGTTTTGTACAGAGTTATTCAAGAGTCTGTAAATAATGTTATTAAACACTCAGGAGCAAATCAATTAGATATTCAAATGAATATCGACGATAGTGAAATTACGGTAACTATTGAAGATAATGGCAAGGGTTTCGATGTGAGCAATAAGGATAATTTTGAAGGTATTGGCCTGAAGAATATTATTACTAGGGTTGAATTTTTAAAAGGTACTGTAGAATGGGATTCTACACCTGGTAATGGCACTTTAGTTGCCATTCATATTCCTATGATATCCTAAAAATTATTTTGTAATTTCGCGGCATAATAATTTTTAAAGTCATGGCCGAAATCCAACTAAATAACAATTGGGATAAAGTAAAAATCAAAGTAAAGCGCAAATATAGAGAGCTTACAGAAGAGGAATTAGCCTATACTCCAGGACAAGACGAGGAGTTGATTACACGTTTAATGAAAGCAATTAACAAAGACAGAACTTACGTAGTGTTTATGTTGAAGAAAATGCTTTTAAATATGGATAACAACAGATTGTAAAGAGCTTTAGAATAACTTTCTACATTCTGATACATAAGTAAGAAAATCGACAGGGTGATTATTCACCTTGTTTTTATCTCTATCCTTCCCTAAACGAACAACAATCATATTGTTGGTAGGATCACAAATTATGTATTGCCCCAAAATTCCTCGGCAATAATATATATCATTATACACCCACCACTGTAATCCGTATTGTGTGGTTTTTACACCATTTTCTGTTAAACCATGTGGAGTAGTTGCTTTTTTAACCCATTCCGATGATACCACTTGTGTACTATCCCACATTCCGTTTTGCATATATAGTTTACCTATTCTCGCAAAATCTCTAGCATTAGAATAGAAACAGCAATACGCCTTTTCGTCGCCACCCTTATGGTCCAAGCTCCAATAAGCTGTATTTTCTGCCCCAATTTTCGACCATAATTTTTCTGAAGCATATTCAGAAACAGATTTACCAGTTGCCGCTTTCAATACAAAAGCTAATACTTGAGTGTCGCCACTTTTATAAGTGAATTCAGTACCAGGTTCTTTTTCTAATTTTAAAGAGTAAATTAACTTTCTAAGATCGGTTCCATAGTAAGCATCAGTAGTTTGATTAAATGGAGTAGAGTACGATTCTTTAAAATTCAATCCAGACGCCATTCTCAGCACATCTACTATTTTTATTTTTGCTAAATCGCCTTTGTTAAATTCTGGAAGATATTTCCCAACTGGATCGTTTTCACTTGTAATTTTTCCTTCATCAATCGCAATTCCTATTAAGGTCCCTACAATACTTTTTGCAACAGAGAAAGAATTTGAAGAAGAGTTTTCATCATAACCATCCCAATATTCTTCATATTGTATAGAGTCGTTTTTAATAACTAAAAATGCAACTGTTTCGTATTTTTCCAATACATGTCGCAAGCTATCGCTAAGTTTTACTGAGTTTTTTGTTGAAGAAATATTCCAAGGCTCTTTTTCCCCTGTATTCTCAACAGTAGTATGTTCGAAGATGTCAAGATCATCGATATTAGCTTGTTGATAGATTAAGGCTTTGTAGATATATGTAGTATCGGTAACCCATACCGCTACATTTGCTAGTACTAATATTGAAATTACAATAAATAGTATTCGTTTACTGAGTGACTTTTTCATCTGAAATGAATTGCATTTCAAACAAGATAGCAATTTCATTTTTTAAAACCGATTTCACTTCTTCAAAATCTAGTTTTTTCCCTAATTCTTTTTCCATAGAAGTAACGTCTTTATCGTCTATACCGCAAGGAATAATATTTTTGAAATAATTCAAATCCGAATTTACATTGAATGCAAAACCGTGCATGGTAACCCATCTACTGCATCGAACGCCCATGGCACATATTTTACGAGCTTTGCTCATATCATCAATATCAAGCCAAACCCCAGTTAAACCAGGTATTCTGCCCGATTCAATGCCATATTTTTTCAAGGTATTAATAATAGCATCTTCTAAAAAACGAAGATATTTATGTATATCTGTAAAAAAATAATCTAAGTCTAAAATTGGGTAGCCAACTATTTGTCCTGGTCCGTGGTATGTAATATCTCCACCACGATTAATTTTATAATAGGTAGCCTCAGCATTTCTCAAGCCAGCATCATCGAGCAATAAATTTTCTTGTTTACCACTTTTACCTAAGGTATATACATGAGGGTGTTCGCAGAAAATCAAAAAGTTTTCTGTAGGTGTATTAGTGTTATTGATTCTGTTGTCCGATTTAATTTTTAACGTAGCAGCGAAGTAAGCTTCCTGACGGTCCCAAGCTTCTTTGTAATCAATCATTCCCCAGTCTTGAAATCTAACCTCAGGCATAAAATGTTTAATATATTAAGGATGATAAATAAACCCGCATATATGCGGTTGTGTTTGCGCTTCAAAGGTACGAATTTTACATCATCATAAACGGATATGGCGGAGCACAATGATTTTGGGATGCGTGGGGAAAGTATGGCGCAAGAATATCTTCGAGAGAAGGGCTATGTTATTTTGGAGACTAATTATAGAGTTAGTAATGCCGAAGTAGATATCGTAGCGAAGTACAATAAAATAGTAGTGTTTGTGGAAGTGAAAACGAGGCGACTAACTAACTACGGAAATCCTGAAATCGCTGTGAACCGCGAAAAAAGAATGAACATGAAACGAGTCGCCCGGGGATACATTAGCAGAAACCGTTATGTTGGTGAAGTTCGTTTCGATATCATCTCCATTGTTTTATCCATGTCGGGGCAAGCACAGATTACCCATTTTGAAGATGCTTTCTTTTTGAAATAGTATTATGGATAGTTTGTTTGTCGAAGCGAAGACACTCCCACGAACGGATACTATGACGACCATCATTATCGCATTGGCACATTGGCTAATTATTTTACCTTTGTATCATGACAACCGATCAAATAAAAGATTTGAGGGAACGCCTAGATTCCCTGAGGAGGCATCTTTGACATCGACAATCGTTTAAAACAGATTGACGAGCAACAGGCAAAAACTACAGAGCCTGATTTTTGGGATGATCCCAAAGAAGCCGAAAAACTATTACATTCTATAAAACAAAAAAAGGTATGGACAGAAGCTTACGCTGCGGTTAAGGCCGTTGTTGAAGATACTGTTGTGCTTTTCGATTTCTATAAAGAGGGCGATGTAAGCGAGCCAGAAATGCTAGCTCAAATGCAAGTGGTATTACAAGCCTTAGACGAACTCGAATTTAAAAATATGTTGAGTGGTGAAGAAGATCAACTCAATGCGGTGCTTACCATTAACGCAGGTGCCGGTGGAACGGAGAGTTGCGATTGGGCAGCAATGCTGATGCGTATGTATATTATGTGGGGAGAGAAGCACGGATATAAAGTAAAAGAAATCGATTACCAAGCAGGCGATGGTGCTGGAATAAAATCGTGTACTCTTGAATTTGAAGGAGAGTTTACCTACGGATATTTAAAAGGTGAAAATGGAGTACATCGCTTAGTGCGTATTTCCCCAT
The DNA here is from genome assembly GCA_964645385.1 of uncultured Sphingobacterium sp. Taxonomy (GTDB): domain Bacteria; phylum Bacteroidota; class Bacteroidia; order Sphingobacteriales; family Sphingobacteriaceae; genus CAJBVG01. The sequence goes on along the minus strand of CAZYBY010000253.1, from coordinate 1,211 downwards.
TCGATGCTAACGCCCGAAGACACACATCTTTCGCATCGGTTTATGTTTATCCTTTGGTCGACGATAGTATCCAAATCGACATTAACTTAGCAGATGTAACTTGGGATACCTTTAGAGCAGGTGGTAAAGGCGGACAAAACGTAAATAAGGTGGAAACGGCGGTTCGATTAAAACATGGACCTTCTGGAATTATTATCGAATGTCAACAGGAACGATCTCAAAATCAGAACAAAGAGAAAGCCTTAAAAATGTTGAAGTCGCAACTTTACGAGTTAGAATTGCGTAAGAAAAATGAAGCAAAACAGGCTGTAGAGAGCACAAAAAAGAAGATTGAATGGGGTTCGCAAATCAGAAATTATGTACTTCATCCGTATAAATTAGTGAAAGATTTAAGAACAAATTTAGAAACCTCTAATGCTCAAGGAGTTCTGGATGGAGAGCTCGATGAATTCATAAAAGCATACTTAATGGAATTTTAGAATAAAATATCGCTAAATACAATCAAAATCTTAATTTAGGCAAAAAATTTAAATAGTATAACGTTTTGAAGATCTGTGTACCCAAAGAAACGAAGGAGCGCGAAAATCGCGTTGCTTTGACACCCACTGTAGTTAAACAATTGGTTCAGGCAGGATACGAAGTCTGCGTTGAACAATCGGCAGGATTAAAATCATATTTCGATGATGCAAATTATACGGAAGCTGGCGCAAGTATTGTAGCCGACACACGTAAGGTTTATGCAGATGCGGATGTGGTATTAAAGGTGAATGCACCGAGTTCTGAGGAGATTAGCTGGATGAAAAAAGATGCCATTCTTATTTCATTTATGTTTGCTGCTACGAACAAGGATTTAGTGGAGGCCTCTGTAAAAGCAGGCATCACGGCATTTTCTATGGATGCTGTGCCTCGTATTTCTCGAGCACAAAAAATGGATGCTTTAAGTTCTCAAGCAAACTTAGCTGGATATAAAGCAGTATTGATGGCAGCAAATGAAATTGGTAAAATTTTACCAATGATGACTACCGCCGCAGGAACAATTCGTCCTTCTAAAGTAGTAATCTTCGGTGCTGGTGTTGCTGGTTTACAAGCTATCGCAACGGCAAAGCGTTTAGGCGCAGTAGTGGAGGTATCGGATATTCGCCGAGAATCAAAAGAACAAGTAGAGTCGTTAGGTGGTAAGTTCATCGAAATGAAAGGTGATGATAGTGTGA
>CAZYBY010000252.1:0-2967 GCA_964645385.1 uncultured Sphingobacterium sp. | reverse complement strand
AAAGTTATTACCAACTGTAATTTCCAATGCACCGTAAGATTGCTCTACGATGGTCATTTTGTTTTGTACAGTATCAGGAACAAAAACAGCAAACGGTTTGCCGTACTTGTTTAGATCAAGAACATTCATGCCTTCAGGAGCAACAATAGGCTCTTGTTTTGGTTTGTTGTCGCAAGATGTATTCATCATTAAGGTTGCAACGCCAATAGCCAGAATAAATATTTTTTTCATGTTTAGGTTGTTTTGTTTGAGGTAAAGATACTTATTTTAAATTCTCAGGAAAGAATTTTTTGGCAGAGTGGCCAGTGGTAGGAGGGAACGAACAGGAGTAAAACAAAAAATCCCGGCTGAGCCGGGATTTTTATTATTTTTTCTTAGCTGCTTTCTTAGCTGCTTTCTTAGCAGGTTTTTTAGCTGCTTTCTTAGCTGCTTTTTTAGGAGCCGCTTTCTTAGCTGCAGCTGGTTTTTTTGCAGCAGCTTTTTTCTTAGCTGGTGCTTTTTTTGCTTTTTCCATGTTTTTTGTTTTAAAGTTTAAAAATTAATTTTTGGTTTTTTGATGATTTATCTTTTACTTGTCGATGTCGCATCGATAATATTATGAATCGATCGTCCGAAGATTTTCTACTCACAATTTAAATTTTGTCAAAGAACCTATTGTTGAAAATGTGTTGAAATGTTTTTTTTGATTCAACTCAAATTCTTTTACAAATTTAAAATTATTTATTTAAAAAATAAACTTTAAAAAAAAGTTATCAACATGCCAACATTCGACATCGTCAGCAAGGTAGATTTACAACTACTCGACAACGCAGTTAACAATGCAAAAAAAGAAATTTTAAATCGTTATGATTTCAATGGATCGAAGACAGAAATTGAATACGATAAAAAATTAAATCAAATTCTCATACTCACGGAAAACGAGATGCGCATTAGGTCTATAGAGGATGCCATCATTTCTAGATCGATGAAACAGAACATCGATCCTAAGTGTTTTGATTTCGGAAAAGAGCATGCAGCATCAGGAAATATGGTTCGCAAAGAAGTGAAAATTAAAGAAGGAATTGACAAGGAATTAGCGAAGCAAATAATTAAAAAAATAAAAGACTCAAAGCTCAAAGTTGAGGCCCAAATTCAAAATGATCAGGTTAGAGTGACTGGAAAAAAGATAGATGATCTTCAATCAGTGATTCAATTATTGCGTGCCGAAACGTATGATCAAGCATTGCAATTCATCAATATGCGATCGTAATTTTTTATAATCCTATGCTAAATCCAACTCTAATAGTTGGGTTAGCATATGGAGTATATGGTGTTTCTGTTAAGTTATACAAAAGCATAATATCGAACATTGTATTATCGGAAGAGTATTGACGATATCCGCCTCCAACAAACATACTTCCTATCGTTTTTTGCCTTGTACCATCAGGGTTTCCGAGTGAATTGAATGTTACATAATCTATATTTAATGATTCATATTCAGAATGCAGAATAAGAAAATCATTCAACTGAAATGTTCCAAACAACTTTGCGCCATAATTATTAAACTTCACATCGAAAACCGAATTTCTATATCTATAGTATTGATAAATTACTCCTGTGCCTAAAGTAAATCGTTCTGTAATTCTATATCCAATGTTCGGCGATAAAGCAACTGATGTTTCAACTGAACCTAAACTTGCACCAAAATTTCCACCTACTAAAACCCTATCCCAAGAAAATCCACTCTGAGAAAATGAATTATTAGAGAGAATACAACTAATAATTGCAATGATTACAAGAATACGTTTTTTCATTTTTTTGTAATATGTATTATGTTATTCGTATGTTGAAGTGTCCACGCTTCAACATTTAATAATTGTCGGAACAAGGATTATTATGTTTTTATAAAAATAAGGAAAATTCAATTTGTCAGGAAATCAAGATTCATTACATCAAAAAAAAACGGCATGTTCATTTCTGAAACACACCGTTCACCTAACCTAAACTATACTTATTATGAGATTTTAATTTCTTTTACACTTGGTAACGTTTCTTTCAATTTCATGATAGTAACGTATAAAATTCCATCTTTGTATTCTGCTTTTACATTTTCTTGATCTGCATTCTCTGGTAAATTAAATGCTCTCTTAAACGAGTGGAATGTGAATTCCTTTCTAGTGTACTTTGTTCCTTCTTGAATACTTTCTGCTTTCTTCTCTGTTGAAATGCTTAATACATCTTTTTCAATTTTGATGTTAAACGATTCCTTATTTAAACCTGGAGCAGCTAATTCGATTAGAAAATGATCTGTATTCTCTAATACATTTACTGCAGGAACTACTGAAGTAGAGTCGTACGCTTTTGCATTAAAGAAATCTTGGTAAATTGGATTAAACATTTTATCCAACATACTATTTGTGAATTGTCCGTTGTTTTTGAATTTTACGAATGTCATATTTTGTTCTCCTTTTTAATTAATTGTTATTTGGCATACCTCTATCAATAGAAATACCAATGCAAAAAATGAAAGAAAAACTAGACAATTTGTCGTTTAACTTTATAAACTACTGAAATTTTAGCAGTAAATTGCAGAATTTAGAATATTTTACCAGGGTTTAAAATCCCATTAGGGTCGAAAACATTTTTAATACCTCGCATTAATTGCATATTCATTTCGGAATATTTAATAGACATGTATTCTTTTTGAACATATCCGATTCCATGTTCTCCAGAAATTGTTCCGTTTAAATATGCTGTTAATTGGAATATTTCTTTTATCCCGTCTTTCAGTTTATTATTCCAATCATCATCACTCATACCCGCTTTAATAATATTAATATGAAGATTTCCATCACCAGCATGTCCGTAGCAAACTGATTGAAATCCATATTTAGTTCCAATGTCTTTTACACCAGCTAATAATTTTGCAAGCTCGGCACGAGGTACAACAGTATCTTCTTCTTTATATACTGAATGAGCTTTTACAGA
>CAZYBY010000251.1:0-8050 GCA_964645385.1 uncultured Sphingobacterium sp. | reverse complement strand
CTTTCCCAGTATTATTAGCAGGTGTTATCTTATTAATTTTTGATAGAAGTTTCGGAACAAGTTTCTACTTATCTGATATCTTCATCGGTGGTGAAGCATTACCTAACCATGGTGGTTCTCCAGTATTGTTCCAGCATTTATTCTGGTTCTTAGGTCACCCTGAGGTATACATCATCATTATGCCTGCTTTAGGTATCACTTCAGAAATTATTGCAACAAATGCACGTAAACCAATTTTCGGTTACCGCGCCATGATCATCTCGTTAATCGGTATTGCATTCTTATCATTCATCGTATGGGGTCACCATATGTTTGTTACTGGTATGAATCCTTTCCTTGGTTCGGTGTTCATGTTCACAACATTAATTATCGCAGTTCCATCTGCAGTAAAAACGTTCAACTACTTAGCAACATTATGGAAAGGTAATATTCAATTTACTCCAGCAATGTTATTCTCAATGGGACTAGTTTCATTGTTTATCTCAGGTGGTTTAACTGGTATTTACTTAGGTAATGCTGCTTTAGATATCAACTTACACGATACATACTTCGTAGTTGCCCATTTCCATATTGTAATGGGAAGTTCTGCTATGTTTGGTATGTTCGCTGGTATTTACCACTGGTATCCGAAAATGTTCGGAAGAATGATGGATCAACGTTTAGGTTATTTCCACTTCTGGTTAACATTTATCGCAGTGTATTGCGTATTCTTCCCAATGCACTTCATCGGGTTAGATGGTGTTCCTCGTCGTTACTATGCTTTCACAAGCTTTGAGTTTATGAACGAGTGGTTATCAGTAAATAAATTCATCAGTGTATCAGCAATCTTAGGATCAATTGCTCAATTTATCTTCTTGTACAACTTCTTCAGAAGTATTTTCAAAGGAGAGAAAGCAAGTCAAAATCCTTGGAAATCGAATACATTAGAGTGGACTGCTCCAGTAGAACATTTACATGGAAACTGGCCAGGTGAAATTCCTTCAGTGTACAGATGGCCTTACGATTACAGTAAGCCAGGACATGATGAAGATTTCATTCCACAAACAACGCCTTATTCGCAAACCATGTCGTCTAATTTACCAATCGACTTTGGTCAGCACGATGAGACACCTGCAGCGAAAGCAGCAGCTAGTAAAGAAAATTAATTCCTGATCGATGAATTATAGTTCATATCGATCAGAATATAATAAAAATGAAAAACGATTCATTAGAATCAGTTTTATAACAATTTGTTCTTTGTTTCTTTTAATTCTTGCCGGCGGTATTGTTCGCAGTACTGGTTCGGGAATGGGTTGCCCAGATTGGCCGAAATGCTTTAATCAATGGGTTCCCCCAACAGACGTAAGTCAGTTGCCCGAAAATTATCGCGAACAATATCTCGAAAAGAGACTACATAAAAATGAGCACTTCGCACAGCTCTTAGAAAAATTTGGATACGTAGAAACTGCAAACGCACTTCGTAAAGATCCAAGCATTTCAGCTACCGAAGAATTTAATGTGGTGAATACATATACAGAATACGTTAACAGATTAGTTGGTGCAGTTACCGGCTTTTTGATGTTGTTGATGTTGATTTTTTCAATTCCTTTGATGAAGCAACACCTACGAGTATTCTTATTAAGTATCATCATTTTAGTGCTAACATTTTTTCAAGCTTGGTTTGGTTCCATTGTCGTAACTACCAATTTGGTGTCGTGGACTATTACCGTTCACATGGTATTGGCGCTAGTAATTTTAGCCCTAGTGATCTATGCTTATAGCGTAGTGAAATATAAATACTTAGAATCGGTAAAAGTTTCTATCCCAAATTTACGTGTAGCTTCTTTGTTAACTTGGTTAAGTATTGCACTTACCTTACTTCAAATTATTTGGGGTACAGAGTTGAGAGAAAGCATAGATCATTATGCCGATTTTTGGAAAGGAACGAATAGAGATGCTTGGGTAGAACTATCTGGTTTTATCTTTAAGCTTCATAGGAGTTTCTCAATCATCCTAGTGTTATTAAGTATCTACACCACTTGGTATATGCGTATATACTTTGGTGCAATAAAACGCTTACGTAGATTCTCTTCTGCCGCTATTGCAATATTAATATTGCAAGTGATTTCAGGAATTATATTAGCAAATTTTGCTTTGCCTTACGGATTACAACCCGTGCATTTGCTTCTATCAAGTTTATTGATCGGAGCATTAACGATGCAAATCATTATGATTAATATTTACAAAAGAAACATAGCACTCGATTTAATAAGTTAAACGTGATTGCAGAAAATATACATACCAAATCACCAGTGTCGCTGAAAATTCAGGACTATGTGCAGCTGTTAAAGTTGCGCCTGACTTTCCTTGTGGTATTCTCTGCTGCTATAACATTTGCATACGCTGCAAAAGGAAATTTAGTATGGTCAGAATTATTGTTGATGGTACTGGGTGGATTTTTCACTACAGCATCGGCAAATGGATTCAACCAAGTAATCGAAAGAGAAAGTGATAAATTAATGAAGCGCACACAAATGCGCCCTATGCCAACAGAACGCATGTCGGCTATGGAAGGCACTATCGCTTCAATATTAATGGGTATAGCTGGTATCTCTATTTTAACATTATGTTTTAATGTGATTACTGGAGTGCTTGCATTATTCTCTATCATCACTTATTCATTTATTTATACACCATTAAAAACTCGTTCTTCAATTGCTGTTTTTGTAGGGGCAATAGCAGGAGCGATGCCTCCATTATTAGGGTATGTTGCATATTCAAATCATTTCGGTTTTGAACCAGGCATCATGTTTGCCATTCAATTCATTTGGCAATTCCCGCATTTCTGGTCTTTGGCATGGGTATTAGATGATGATTACAAGAAAGCTGGAATGTACTTAATGCCATCTTCGGAAGGTCGCTCAAAAAGCAGTGCATTTCAAATTATGTTATACACTTTAATTTTGATTCCGGTAAGCTTACTTCCATTGAAGTTTGGAATGGCGGGATATACATTGGCAATCGTTTCATTAGTTGCAGGAATTGTATTCTTTATGCAATCAGTGAAATTATATCGTCAGTGTAGTATTAAAGCAGCACGTGAATTGATGTTTGGTTCGTTCTTATACTTACCAATTGTTCAAATTACATTACTAATAGATAAATTATAAATCATGATGATGAGTAATATGGCTTTTAAACAAGATAAATTTAACCCACGCCCTGTAAAGTTCGTGATGTGGTTATTTGTTTTGAGTTCGATCATGATGTTCGCCGGTTTAACAAGTGCTTATATCGTGCGTCAAGCTGAAGGGAATTGGAAAATTTTTGATTTACCAAGTACATTCTACATCACAACAGTATTAATTTTATTGAGCAGTGCATCATTACACTACTCTTATTTACAATCTAAAAAATCTAACATCGCAAAACAGAAATTAGGATTATGGTTAACATTCGTGTTAGGCTTAGGATTCCTAATTGGACAATACATGGGATGGCAACAATTAATTGCTAGCAAAGTGTATTTCGTGGGTAACCCATCTGAATCTTTTGTGTATGTAATTTCAGGTCTACACGCCGTACATATTATTGCAGGATTAGTAATTATTCTAATTGCATTATTAGGCGCATATGGTAAAATTAGCCCTACGAAGAACGTTTTCCGCATGGAATTAACTTCTATCTTTTGGCATTTTATTGATATATTGTGGATATATTTGTTTGTGTTTTTATTAATTAATAGATAGTCTATATACAACATGACGACGAACACTTCTCAATTAGACGAGATCAAATCGACCCCTTGGAATGGTGGCAGATCACCTTTCAATGTAGAGTATGGAAAAATGATGATGTGGTTCTTCCTTCTTTCGGATGCATTCACATTTTCAGCTTTGTTAATTGCTTACGGAGCATTACGCTTCAGTAGCACTTCATGGCCTGATCCAGACGTAGTTTTCCAATCAGCTCCAGGTATTGCACATGGCGCTCCATTGGTTTTCGTAGGTATTATGACCTTCATTTTGATTATGAGTTCTGTAACGATGGTATTAGCCGTTGAAGCAGGTCATCGTAAAGCAAAAGACGAAGTAGCTAAATGGATGATATGGACAGTTATCGGTGGACTAATGTTCTTAGGTTGCCAAGCTTGGGAGTGGACACACTTACACCACGAAGGTGCATGGTGGGGCCAAAATCCATTCTTGAATGCTGATGGTACAGAAGCGTCTACTAACTTCACTAACTTATTCTTTACCATTACTGGTTTCCATGGTTTCCACGTATTCTCAGGTGTTGTCATTAACATCGTTATTTTAATTAACGTGTTAGGTGGAACTTATGAGCGCCGTGGTCATTACGACATGGTTGAAAAAGTTGGTTTATACTGGCACTTTGTAGATTTAGTTTGGGTATTCGTATTTACCTTCTTCTACTTAGTGTAATTTTTAAATTTTAAATTTCTTAATTGATATAAGATATGTCAGACAATCACGCAGCAGCGCACCACGACGATCACGCAAGCATGACTAAGAAAAAAATCTGGTCAGTGTTTTGGGTACTATTAGGTATTACTGCAATCGAATTTTTAATCGCATTAGTATTAATTCCTAAAGGAGTTTTAGGTCACGGACTTGGAAACTTCTTATACATCGCATTAACATTATTAAAAGCATTTTATATTGTTGCTTATTTCATGCACTTGAAATTTGAAAAAGTTGGATTGATTTATTCAATCATCGTTCCAACGATTTTCATTATTTTCTTCGTGATTTGGATGCTTTACGAAGGCAACTATTGGATGCACATTCGATTATAATATTATGAACAATAGAGGATTAAAAACTACTATTATCCTCTTCCTCATTTTGGTTGTTCCGGCAGCTGGGTATCTATTACTCAGAACCGGAACAAATCATTTTAAGCCCTTGCCAATTTTCGGCGAACGTTACGAGGAAGCAGGCGACACCGTTTACCACACTATCGGAGATTTCGCATTTATTAATCAATATGGCGATACCGTATCTTCATCAAGCTTAAAAGGAAATATTAAAATTGTTGATTTCTTTTTCGTGGAATGCAAAACCATTTGCCCTAAAATGAGTTCACAATTAGAGCGAGTTCAAAAGAAAATCCAAACTGTTCCGAACGTTGTAATTTTATCTCATACAGTAAATCCTGAACAAGATTCAGTTCCTGTATTAAAAAGATATGCAGATCAACATGGTGCAATGAAAGATAAATGGCATTTCTTAACAGGCGATAAAAAAGAACTCTACAAAATTGCACGCGAAGGTTATTTAGTTAATGCCCTTCAAGGAGATGGCGGACCAGATGATTTTATTCATACAGAACTTTTTGTTTTGGTGGATCAAAACAATAGAATCCGTGGATTTTACGATGGTACTTCTGCCGGTGCAGTGGATACCTTAATCGACGAATTAAAAGTATTATTAAAAGAAGAAATAGCAGGACCGAAAAAGAGGAAGTAGTATTGAGAATTGAGATATGAGTAAAAGTAATTAGTATATGCAACACTTTCCCAATGACCAGCTACTAGTTACCAGCTACTAAATACCCAATATATATGTCAGATAAATTCATTTTCAGATTTGTAACAGGAATATCAATTTTTGTATTCCTTGTTGTTGTTATTTTAAACAGAAAAATTATTCCGGTAACTATCGAAACTCCGAGTTTCGTTTATTTCTTGCCGAAATTAAATGCTATTATTAATGGATTGTGCAGCATTCTACTATTGCTTTCTTTAAATCAGATTCGCAAGAAAAATGTTTCAGCACATAAAAAAATAAACATCGCGACATTTATTTTATCATCATTATTTTTAGTGTCGTATATTTTATTTCATTACTTCGTAAAAGAAACCTCTTATGGAGGCGAAGGAGCAATAAAGTATATCTATTATTTTATTCTAATTACTCATATTATTCTAGCAGCAGCAGTGTTGCCATTAATTTTATTGAGTTTTCACAGAGGATTGCAAATGCAAGTGGAGAAACATAGAAAATTGGTTAAATTTGCATTTCCAATTTGGTTGTATGTGACCATTACAGGGGTGGTAGTATATTTAATGATATCACCATACTATACTTTTTAAATTATAATTTTATGAAAGCATTAAAAAAATTAGTTTTCATTTTCAGTTTTATCATTTTAACTGGAATGACTTTTAATGCGACAGCACAATGCCCAATGTGTAAAGCCGCAGTTGAATCATCTATAAAAAGTGGACAAAGCAATGCAGGCAAGGGATTGAACAATGGGATTTTATATTTACTCGCAGCTCCATATTTATTTGTTGGTGCTTTAGGTTATTTCTGGTATAGAAATTACAGAAACAAATCTAAAGTAGACGTCGAAGTTAAAGACGACATCATAATGAATTAAGTTCATTTTACAATGTACTATGTATTGATTACAATGTAAATTGAACAATTCATATTTTATAATTCATAATTTAAAAAGAATGTCAAAGTTAAAATCACTTATCCAATGTAAGTGCCCAAGATGCCAAGAGGGTGATGTTTACAAAGGTGGAGCATTGAGTAATGTCTACAAGAGTATGTATACTTATTGTCCGAAATGCAATTTAAGATACGAATTAGAATTAGGCTTTTTCTGGGGAGCAATGTATATCGGTTACGCGTTAAGTATTGCATTAAGCGTAACACTGAGTGTAGCCACTTATGTTTTAGGGAACAACCCAGATACTTGGGTGTATATATCAGTTATTATTGCAGGGTTAATAGCAACTTCTCGCTTTAATTTTAGATACGGAAGAATGATATTGCTATACGCTTTTGCACCTAAAGCAGGTGAACATGAATAATGTATTTAAATTCTTAAAAGAGCTAAAGAAAAATAACAATCGCGAATGGTTCGCGGAGCATAAACACGAATACGATTCTGCAAAAGCTGAAGTAGTTGTTTTTGTTGAAGAAGTTTTGAAAAATCTTTCTAAATCCAATCCAGAATTTAAAGAAGTAGTAGCATCAAAAACAATTGCACGAATTTATCGTGATGTTCGATTTTCGAAAAATAAAGATCCATACAAATTAAACTTTGGCATCATGCTATCACCAAAAGGTAGAGCAGTAGATGGACCAGGTTATTACTTACATATCCAACCCGGAGAATGTTTCATTGGTGGAGGGTATTGGATGCCTCAAGGTGAAGCATTAAAAAACATTCGCCAAGAAATTGACTACAACTCCGAAGCTTTTAAAAAAATTCTTAACTCCAAATCTTTCAAGAAATTTTATGATGGATTAAGTGAGGAAGATAAATTAAAAACTGCACCGAAAGATTACCCGAAAGACCATCCAGAAATTGAATTTCTAAAACTAAAAAGTTTTGTCTGCTTTCACGCTTTATCAGACGCTCAATTCAACGACAAGGCAACACCGAAACTTATTGCAGATGCAATTTCAGCATTGAAGCCATTGGTGGTATTCCTAGAGGATGCTGTGGCGCAGTAAATTTCTCTTAATACAAATCTCAGCATGAAACTAACTTACTACGGACACTCAAGCTTTATATTAGAAACTAGTACTTCTAAAATATTTTTCGACCCATTCATTACACCGAATGAATTGGCGAAGCATATCGACATAAATTCCTTAGAGGTTGATTATATTTTACAATCGCATGGACACTTAGATCATTTTGTGGATTTACAGAGTATTGCAAAAAGAACAGGTGCACAAGTTGTTTCTTCTTGGGAAATTACAGAATGGTTGAAGAAGAAAGGAATTGAGAATGTTCATCCAATGAATATTGGTGGGAATTGGAAATTTCCCTTCGGAAAAGTGAAGATGGTTTTCGCAGCGCATTCTAATTCATTACCTGATGGTACATACGGAGGTGTTGCTGCTGGCTTCATTATAGAGGCTGATGGGAAGAAAATTTATTATTCTGGAGATACTGGGCTGACAAACGACATGAAGCTTATTGGGGAGTACTGGACACCTGATTATGCCATATTACCAATAGGGGATAATTTTACTATGGATATTGATGACGCAATTATAGCTTCAGATTTTATACAATG
>CAZYBY010000250.1:0-2227 GCA_964645385.1 uncultured Sphingobacterium sp. | reverse complement strand
TAGTTGTTTTGCTGATAACATTTAACTTTCTATAGTTTACCCCAAAACCTAATAAAGCATTTGGATTTTTGTTTAACTCTGTATTCAATGTAATATTCTCTGCTCGAGTTGATGTAAGCAAATCATTTTTATACGGACTCTCATCCAAACGATTACTGTACTCCAATAAATATTTATTAATATTCTTCTCTGGGCTTTTTATATATGCTTTGTAATTATAAAATGAAAAGCTAGTACTTCCCAAAGTGTCGTTGTTGGAATTTGTATAAAGATTTTTTTCTGTTTCTTCAGCAATTCCTAAAATGATATTCGACCAAGATTTACTTAAATCTAGTTGATGCTTCAAGAAATTACTTTGTTGTTTATTGTTATTGAGTTCTGTAATTAATAAAGATGCGTTTGAATACAATCTATAATTTTTATAATCTAGATCAGTTCCAATGTTTTGCTGAATGCCCCTGTATATAGAGTCTTTTAGGAAAATTGCTGTTCTATAAAATAGAATACTCTTTTTGTCTTTTTCAAGCGATGTTTGAAAAGTATACCACTGCTCTGCTGTTCGAGTTGTATTATTTATATTGAAATCTCTATTAAACTCAACTGGTCTGTAAAACTCAACCTGTCTAAAATTTTTATCTAGAATCTCTGCTTGTAAATTTGATGTCCAAAAAATAGCATCAGAAGAATCACCTTTAATTTTATTCCGATATGAAATGTAAGATTTAGAAGCTAAACCAATATTATTTGCATCATCTAGGTTTGAATATAAATTTAAATCGACTTGACTTATGGCAACTTCAGATCCAATGCTAAATTTTTCTTCGCTTTTATGCTCAGCGGCAAACGTTAGCATACTTGTTTTTTTGGGTGTTACTAACAACACCACTGCTTCGTAGTTTCCTTGAGGAATGCCGTTTATAGGACTAACGTATTTGAATACTCTACCATTAGCTAAATTATTATCTTGTACATAATTCCCTTGATTTGTTCCAACTAAAGAAAAACTTAATCTATAAAATGCATCTTCCGGATTTGTAGAATAAACATATATGCTTTGCCCAGCGCTATCTATTTTTTTATATCGAATTTCAGTATTACTATATCCTAAACTATCTGCTGAAGAATAAAAAGCTTGATTAGTTGCATCCCCAATAGTTGATAGAAATAGTTTTTGTTGGTCATTTAAACTTTGAAGCAATGGTTTATTTTTAGAATCTTGTTCGTTATAATAATTAAAACGAAAACTATTTTTCTTGCTTTCAAAACTTGAATTAATAGTTGTTAAACTTCGAGAATAGTTTTTATCAGAATATTCAAACTCAACAGTAATCCTAGAATAAGCTGTAATGATTTTTCTAGGCATAAATGTTATTTCGGCAGTATTATAATCAATTGTATAATCTTGATTCTCGCCGCGCTTTAATAACATACCATCAATAAACACTCTTTCGGTACCTGCCAATACAATAATAAAACTTTCGTTTGAAGAGCCAGTTAATCTGTAGGGACCTTGAATCCCTTCCTTCCCTAAAAACTGAAGACGATTATATTTACCTTTCGCAATTGCAACTGCTGCATCATTCTTAATTGTATAGTTTTTTGTGTTTTCGAATGTGCTTTGTACATAACCACCTTTTGCCTTCTTTAAATAATTCAGGAAATAAGAATTCGGTTTTCGTAATTCAAAATCTCCAGCAGTTAGTGTATAATTTTTATGAAGTAATTGAATATACACACGATCAAAATCTTGAATTTGCTGAGTGTTGCCCTCAGGTTGAATCGGAATATTATCATCAGAAATTACGGCTACAACCTCTAGTTCTTCAGAAAGTCGGCCAGATATTTGAAGATTTAAGGAGGAGTTTAAACTTAAATCTTGATTATTCCCAACAGTAATTGCTCGAGATATGCTTCCTGATCTATTCAATCCGTATAATCCAATTTCATTAGAAGGGTTGTCATTATATGTAATTGAGAAAGGATTCGCTATTGCAGATTCTCTAGTCAACATTAATCGAGCATCTTTATGAAAATACCTTTTGTAAAGCACAGAGGGCACAGAATCGACCGATTGCTGTGAATATGCATTCAGCGATAAAGTTGTGAAAAGCACATAAATAATAACCTTCCTAAGCATTTACCTTGTTCAATGGTAATGAAACGTAAAAAGTAGTCCCTTTATTGAGTTCAGATTGAAACCAAATTTTACCACCAGCATTTATGATGA
>CAZYBY010000249.1:0-5296 GCA_964645385.1 uncultured Sphingobacterium sp. | reverse complement strand
TCAAGAACGTGTAGATCGAATTATCCATAATGTTTACTCAGGTGAATGCGAACGCGATGAATTCGACCGTGTGCATTGGACCATGGGTAAAGATGGAATGGAGTGTAAAAAGGATACGCTATAAAAACGTCATAGCCTTTTCTGGATTCTTTAGAATTTCTACACGTGAGTAATTCCAAGGTTTCCAGAAGGCTTCTAATACTTGAGCATAGGTCTTTTCTTGCCAAGGTTCAAATGTGTTCCTGTTCCCAATGTCTTCAACATTAGTTACATATATAGTGTTATTGTGAGTAGTAAAATTGAAATCTGGTAGTACTGATAACAAATAATTAGAGTAATAAACTCTTGCGGCAATTTCTTCGTACTGTATTAATGATATTTCTTTAGAGTTGAATTTATCGTAAATATCTTTATGATAGTATTTGTTTAATTCAGTGTCTAATAAACAAATTACAATTCCTATTTTTTTATATCGAAAAGAAAAAGTAAGTGTATTTATTTCATTTCGATGTTCAAATTCTGGAATGTCTTTTTCATTAATTAAAGTAAACTTGAATAATGAAAATGGCTTCGTATCGTCCCATTCAAAATTTAAAATGATAGATTGCATTAAATGATGTAATTTTCTGAATTTATTCACTAAAACTGGAGATACCTTAAATCCTTCTTCTTTAAATTCATCACTCTTCAATCCATTTCTAATTTCAGCACTAATCAATCCGTATACAATAACCGACGACCATTGAAACCATTCTATATCAGAAAGTAATTCGTGATTCGCTGAATCGAATGCTTCTTTTGCTTTTTCGTTTAGAGTATTTATTTTTTCTGATACTTCATTTGATACACCTAAAAATAAATCTTGGTAAGTGCAGAATGATTCATCCAATAATTTAAAAGCTTTATCGTATAGGTTTTCAGTTTCCATTAACCAATTAGGGAAAACTAAAATTCTATCAATTCCTTTAGATATCGTTTGTCCTGTTAAAAAACATTTCGAGCCAACTAGGTCGAAACTTTTAAAAGGGTCGTATAAATTTGCTTCCTTCATCAAGCAAAAATATTAATCATTTCCATCAATCTTATTTGTTTATATCTTTATTTAATGAAAATAGAATTCGAAGCCTACCAACTAGCTCTAAATTACCCTTTTAAAATATCAGACTATAGTCGTACTAGTACTCCATTAGTCTTTGTAAAACTAATAGAAGATGGTATAGAAGGTATTGGTGAAGCCTCTATGCCTCCCTATCTAGGGGAATCCATAGATACGGCCACCGATTTTCTTTCTAAAATTAACATCGATTCATTTACTTCAATCCCAGAAATACTGGATTATATAGATTCCATTGCGCTAGGTAATAATGCTGCAAAAGCAGCTGTCGATATAGCTTTACACGATTGGTTTGGCAAAAAGCATCAGATTCCTCTTTATCAATATTTTAATAGTAACCCAAGTTTAATGCCTCCTACTTCGTTTACTTTAGGAATAGATTCTATAGAAGTTTTAAAAGAGAAAATAAAAGATACAGAACCTTTTCGTCGCATAAAAATAAAATTAGGTTCTGAAAACGATAAAGAGATTGTTGATAATATTCGAAAATTAACTGATAAAGAAATTTTAGTAGACGCGAATCGTGGATGGAAAACGAAAGAACAAGCAGTGGAAATGATTGATTGGCTCGCTAAAAAAAATTGTATACTCGTAGAACAGCCTATGCCTATTGATTCTTACGAAGATATGCTTTGGCTGAAAAATCGTTCTACTTTGCCCTTATTTGCCGACGAATCTTGTAAACGTTTTTCTGACATTGAAAAAATTAAAGATGGCTTTCATGGCATCAATATTAAACTGATGAAATCGACAGGATTGCAAGAGGCACAAAAAATGATTACAAAAGCTAGAGAACTTTCCTTAAAAGTGATGATTGGTTGTATGAGCGAAACCTCCTGCGGAATTCTGGCAGCTGCTTCGCTAGCCCCACAGTGCGACTACGCCGATTTAGATAGCACCTGGATGGTAAGCAATAATCCATTTTCAACTCCAACACTTATAGATGGAAAGATTATTTTAAATGAAAAGCATGGAATAGGATACTAGCACAAAGATCCCTAATCGTAGCCGAAGGGCATTTGCTCTTCGCATTAACTCATTAACTCATTAACACATTAACATATTAACATATTAACTTAAATCCTTTACCGTGAACGTTAATAATTTCAACAGTTTCATCACTTTTAAGATATTTACGAATTTTACTTAAATACACATCCATGCTTCTTCCGTTGAAGTAACTATCGTCGTTCCAAATTTTAAGTAAGGCTTCTTCTCTAGTGAGAATTTGATTTTTCCTCAAACATAATAATCTTAGAAGTTCAGCTTCTTTACCCGACATTTTAATATTACTATCATCATCAGATAAAGTTTGAGAAACAAAATCGAATTTGAATTTACCAAGAATAAATTCTCGTGCTTCTTCTTCAGTTGAGACAGGGTTAACCCTCTTAAGTATAGCTTGAATTCTAAGAAGTAGTTCTTCGATACGAAATGGTTTTGTAATATAATCGTCGGCACCTAACTTGTATCCCTCAATCTTATCTTCCATCATGCTTTTTGCAGTAGCATATATAATTGGAATATGCTGATTAACAGCTCGAATTTCTTTGCCTAAAGTAAATCCATCTTTTTTCGGCATCATCACATCTAAAATACATAAGTCGAATTTATGTTGAAAAAACGACTTGATACCTTCTTCACCATCTTTACATAGTTGTACATTATAACCCGCTTTTATCTGCAAGTATTCCTGCAATACTAATCCTAAATTCGGATCATCCTCAACTAATAAAATAGAAATACTCATATTGCCTTCTTTGGAAATTGTATAGTAAATTCTGAACCTAATCCTGATTCCGATTTAACAGATATTTTTCCATTCATAATTTTCAAAATTGAATGTACATAATGTAAACCTATTCCGAAACCTTTAACATCATGAAGATTTCCGGTTGGTACTCTGTAAAATGGTTCAAATATTTTTTTGATTTGTTCTCTTTTCATTCCTATACCTTGGTCTCTTACTTTTAAAATCACTTCGGATGATGTATTTGAAGTTTCAATAAAAATACTTGATCCTTGAATGCTATACTTGCTAGCGTTATCAATTAAATTTTGCAATATATTTTTAAGATGAAAAGCATCTGCATAGACTAAATCATCGTTAGCATTTAAATTGCAAATTATTTTTTGATTTTTATTTTGAATACTTAAATCGAAATGTTGAATCGCTTCTTCAAGTATGGTATGTAATGAAACGCTATTCATGGCTAACTTCACTTCACCCTTATCCATTCTAGCCATATTTAACACACGTTCTACATGTTCTCCTAATCTTAAATTTTCATCATAAATAATACCTGCTAATCTTTTTACACGAGGCTCATCATTAATAACAGTAGGATCTTTTAATGCCTCAGATGCAAGCATAATTGTAGAAACTGGTGTTTTAAATTCATGAGTCATGTTGTTAATAAAATCATTTTTCAGATCAGACAATTTCTTTTGTTTTAAAATTGCATATATGGTATAAGTAAATGCGCCGATGATTATGATAAT
The DNA here is from genome assembly GCA_964645385.1 of uncultured Sphingobacterium sp. Lineage (GTDB taxonomy): Bacteria > Bacteroidota > Bacteroidia > Sphingobacteriales > Sphingobacteriaceae > CAJBVG01. The sequence goes on along the minus strand of CAZYBY010000249.1, from coordinate 1,680 downwards.
TAATAAAATTGAGGAACTTAATGAAGAAAGCATTGCAGAATTTAACATTTCATTTTTTGTAGGAAAATCGATGTAAATTTTTGCAGAGGTCGCTTTTTGAGTATTCTCAAAAAGTTTTACTTCGTAAGTATCATTAGGGAAAATATTAGAATCAGTTTTTGATGTAGCAAAAAATACCTTGTTTTTATTATCAGTAATATGTAGGGTATAAGGAATAAATATTCCTCGTTTTTGTAATTCAGTTTGAATTAAAGAATCGATTAGTACATGGTTAATACGTTGTTCTAATGGAACATCTATGGCATCTAGTTCTGCTGCTAAATCTTGAATAATTTCTACACGTTCCTTTTTTTGATCATCAAAATAGTTCCTAATTCTGGGCTCTTCTAAAGGATGAATATCAATAGTAACTGGAGGTGCCGGAGGTGCTACAGGAACTCCAGCTCTTGGTTCCGGATATTCGAATACTTCTACTCTTTCGGCCCTTGGCAGTCTTGGTGCTCTTGCTGATTGATGTATATATTTGAGACTACTATCGGATGAAATAATGAAATTGTTATTTTCATTCTCAAATCTAATACCTCTTAAAGAGTCTGCTGAAATTTTGAAATTTGGGAAATCAAAATTGAAACTATTATCAGTGAAACTAAATTCGAAATGATCTTTTAAATTATTTAAACTATCGCTCGTTTTTCGGAATTTTTCTGCAAACTCTCTTTCTGATAAATATTGTTTATTGCGTTCTAATCGTGCTAAATTCTTCTCAAAAGCCTTAATAGACTTCAATAATTCCTTTTGAGACTTTTTAGAATTGGATTTAGATTTATGTTCAGTAGTATTTATTCTTGTAGTTTTTACAATGTATTTATTTTTATTTGATGATTTTTTTTGAATGTATTGTAAAGCCTCATTCTTCTCAACACGATTAACAACTTCTTCTAATGATGCATTTACATTTTGATCAAATAACAAACCTTTCTGAATATATGAATCTCTAAGCATAGCATATTGTAATGCCACAATGCCTATGAGCGCTATACTCATTAATAATACTATAATTCTAACCTTTTTCTTCGTCATAACAATACAAAAGTAAAGCAATGCTTTAGTATTCCTATTTCTTTAACAGTTTTTAACATTCTTTAACCTGCCTTTAACAGATTGCGCTCTATCCTTAGAATACTTTTGTTGTAGAAATTAACAAAAAAAATAAAAACATATGAAAAAGATTATTATTTACTCAGCTGCTTTAGTTTTCGGATTAGTAGTAGTTGTATCAGGATCAAAAGGTCAAGGTGCCGAAAAATCTAAAAAGAAAGAGTCTAAAATAAAAACTGTAAACATTACAGATAAAGACACTCTCATTAATGGTAAATCATTTAAAAAACTATCTAAAGAAGAAAAGGCGGAATTCTTAGAAATGGAAAAAGAGATGAAGGGGAAGCATCTAAAAATCGAGCGAAAAATGAAAGATTTAGATAAAGAGATAGAATTAATGAATAAAAAAATGATCATTATCGATGATGATATCAGTACAATAGATGTTGATGGTGATGATTCTAAAGTTATTATTCGCAAATCGGTTTCTCCTCGTGCTCCAAGAGCGCCTAGGCATCCAGATGGTATGCGAATTGAAGCTCCTGTTGCCCCTGGATTTCCGAATGAAGAAGAATTCGAAAT
>CAZYBY010000248.1:0-2687 GCA_964645385.1 uncultured Sphingobacterium sp. | reverse complement strand
TTGCATAGTTGCATCAGATCCAGCTTCTGGTTCAGATAAACAGAATGCACCGATTTTCTGACCTGTAGCCAATGGCACTAAGTATTTTTGTTTTTGTTCTTCTGTCCCGTACGCTTCTAAACCATAACATACTAAAGAGTTGTTTACTGATACAACTACCGAAGCTGAAGCATCAACTTTCGATAATTCTTCCATTGCTAATACATAAGAAATAGTATCTAATCCAGCTCCTCCGTATTTCGGATCGACCATCATTCCTAAGAAACCAAGTTCTCCTAATTTCTTTATTTGTTCAGCAGGAAATTTTTGATGCTCATCACGCTCTATAACTCCAGGTTTTAATTCATTCTGAGCGAAATCTCTCGCTGCTTGTTGAATCATTAAGTGTTCTTCAGAAAGTTCGAAATGCATAAAATATTATTTAGTGTTTTTGATTTTATTTATAATGTTTGTACTTGAATATCCTTCTATAAAATCCATTGTTTCAACTCTACCACCATTAGCAATAACCACATCTGCTCCAACAATTTTATCTATTGTATAATCACTTCCCTTAACTAAGATATCAGGTTTTAAAAAATTAATCAACTCGAATGGAGTTTCTTCATCAAATAAAACAACAGCATCTATAAAAAACATTGATGCTAATACTTCAGCACGAGAAATTTCATCTTGTAATGGACGTTCCGGACCTTTAATGCAACTTACCGAACGATCAGTATTAATTCCAACAATCATTCTATCTCCTAAAGATGCTGCGCGTGATAAATAGTTTACATGTCCACGATGAATTAAATCAAAGCAACCGTTTGTGAAAACTACTTTCATACCCATGTAATGCCAAATACTTAGCATGCTTAGAGCTTCGTCTTTTTCAACAATTTTAGACTTTAATTTTTCAAATTTATCGGTCGTAATTTTCATTTTTTCTTATTGTTTATAAAGATAAATAATAAGCTGATGCTTCCAACTATCAATATCGATAATATTTGTGAAGAATGGTTCAAAGTAGCATACGATAAACCATTTGCGGAGCTAATCCCATATACTAATAATGCTACTTGAATTGCTGCTTCATATGCCCCAATACCGCCTTGCACAGGTGCCGACATCCCTATTCCCCCAACTGCCATTACAAATAGCGCAGTACTAAGGCTTAATTCAGAAGTTGGTGCAATTGCAAAAAAACATACCCATGTAGATATAGTGTACATTGCCCAAATAAGTACAGAATAGAAAATAAATAATCCTTTGTTCTGCATTTTACTTACCGATAAAATACCATCTTTAAAGCCTGATATTACACGCCAAAGTTTTGCATATATTTTATACTTTAATAGTTTTTGATGATATTTTTTTATCAAGAAAAATGCGATTATCAAAACTAAAACTAATGCAATTATTAAGATTAAGCTAGCCTGAGCAGTTTGAAATTTTTCTAATATCGGATTGATGATATTAGAGTAAAGAAAATCTTTAATGGTGCTGAATTCTATTAAAATAGATAGAACTAAGATGCCAAGTAAAAAAATCACATCAATAATTCTCTCAATAATTACTGTACCAATTAAAGATTGAAGCGGTACTTCATCCGTTTTAGTAAGAACACCACAGCGTGAAACTTCACCCATGCGAGGAACTGCTAAATTGGCGAGATAACCTACCATTACAGCATTGAACATGTTGAAATTTGATGGAGAATAGCCAAGTGGTTTCACCAACATTTTCCAACGCAAACCTCTGATATAATGAGCAATTAGAGAAACGATGATTGAAACAAATACCCAAGAATAGTTAGCGTTTTTTAATTCCGAAACAATTTTAGAAAGATCTTGCCCTCTAAAAGCCAACCAGAGTAAAATGGCACCTACTGCTAAGAGTAAAACATACTTTAATATAGGTACTATTGTTTTCAAGTTTTAAATCAGCTTGTTATTAGCATCAGGGAAAATCGAAATCGGCTCAAACTTTTTAGCCTCTTCAAAATCCATATGGGCATATGAAATTACAATAACGATATCGCCTACTGCTGCTTTACGAGCCGCAGGGCCATTCAAACAAACGATTCCAGAACCTCGTTCACCTTTAATTACATAAGTTTCTAAACGTTCACCATTGTTCACATTTACAACTTGTACTTTTTCGTGAACGATGAGATTTGCGGCATCCATCAAATCTTCGTCGATAGTAATACTACCTACATAATTAAGCTCAGCCTGAGTGACTTTAGCTCTATGAATTTTTGATTTTAAAACTTCGATTTGCATAGGGCGCAAAGGTATGATAATAATTGAAATTTTGAAGAATTAGTACTTCACGTACATATTGTCTATTAACCTAGTTCCACCTAATTTAACAGCAATAATCATCAAAAGTTTATCATTTTCATTTATTTCAGTAACGATATTTAGATTTTCTGGATTTACAATATCCACATATTCAATATGTAAATTCGGCACAGCAGATAGTATTGCTATAGCTTTTTCCTTTAAAACGCTCAAATTCCTTTGTCCAGCACAAATTTGTTCCTTCGTAAAGTTCAAGGCCTCAAAGATTTTACCTGAATTTGCACGGTCTTCAGCATTTAGCCTGATGTTTCTAGAGCTCATTGCCAAGCCGTTATCCTCCCTAATTATCGGACATACATGAAGAGTGATGCTTAAATTAAAGTCGGAAATCAACTTTTT
>CAZYBY010000247.1:0-4836 GCA_964645385.1 uncultured Sphingobacterium sp. | reverse complement strand
ATATACTTGGATTACCAAAAGCAGAAGAGATGAATGGTAACAGTTTATTAATTAAATAATAATGAAACAAACCATATTATTAGTATTCATATTATTTTTAGTTAGTTCTTGCGAACCTGATAAAAAAACATCAGAATTAGTAAACTACTATCCTTTTTCTATAACTAAAATTGTGAACCATGAATTAAATGTTTTACAAAACAGAACAGTTAATGCTCGTAAAACTGTAATATATAATAATTCGAAAATCGAACACAAACAGATTAGCAAAGAAGATATTGAAACTGATTTGAAAAGTTTTGTGGAATTTGAAATAAACAAAGCTGCTTGGCAAAAGTCGTACGCTCAGAAAACGATTGGAAACATTACAATTTTCGAATGTTTAGAGCAGAAATTACCTTTAAAGAAAATAACAATTATAGGCGATTTAAATAATCCTAAATCAATTAATGTTCATTTCTACAATAACAACAACTTATATAAATCCACCAAAATAATTAAATGGATTCCAAATAAAAGCTATTCAATTTTCAGTATTCAAGATGTTAAGGGAATGGATGCAGATACTTTATTTGTGAAGACCTATCTGAGATAAAGCATTTTGAATATTGTCTGTTGGCAATTCGCAAGCTTTATTTTGACAAACATAAATAAGAGTTTTCTCATCAACCAATCTTCCTCGATGTAAAGAAAGTTTACTGTCGTAGTTGAAATAACTCAACAAACAATTTGGTAAATATTCCTTTGCTATTTCAGCATAGAACTCCTCTGCATTAGCTCCAGATATAATGATTTCAGAAGTTTTAACTTGATTGAATAAAATATATTTTGCCCATAACGAAAATGATGGTGGATATTTTTTCATGATATCTAACATTGTAATCATCATCTGATCAGCAATTTCTTCGTATTGAATATTGTCAATTAATACGCTCAAACGCTTTAAATTATATTGCATGCTTGCATTTGAAGATGGTATTACTGAATCATAATATTCTTGTTTGCGCGCCACTAATTCTTCAGAAGAAGATGATGTATACCAGAACAATCCAGAATTATCATCATAAAATTCATCCATACAATACTTTGTGAAATCAAGGGCAAAATTTAAATAATCTTCATTAGATGTAATTTCGAATAAACTTAAAAGTGCAGTTATGCTAAAAGCATAATCATCTAAAAATGCTGAAATTTTACATTCACCATTTTTATAGCTTCTGTATAGTTTCCCATCCACATACATTTTATTCAAAATAAAACGCATAGCATTTTCTGCATATTCTTTATAAGAATCATTCGAAGTTACTTTATAGGCATCACACAAACCTTTTATCATTAAAGCATTCCAAGCACAGAGCTGTTTGTCATCTAATCCCGGACGAACACGAGTTTTTCTATATTCGTATAGAATTTTCAAACATTCCTGAACTCTACTTTCCCAATCAGATTCTTCAATATTATGCTTTTTGAAAAACTCCTCACGATTAGAAATCAAAAACAAATTATTCAAGCCATGTTCGAAATTTCCATCTTGCGTGCATTGGAAATACTCAATAAATAAAGGGGCTTCAGTATTAAGTATTGCCTTTAATTCTTCCAAAGTATAGCAATAATACTTCCCTTCTACACCTTCAGAATCTGCATCAAGAGCTGAGTAATATGAATATTCTTTTGAATTATACAATTCGGTATTACAAAAATTAATAATACTATTTAATGTATTTAAATAAAGCGGAGTTTTATATTTAGAATAGGCTTCAGCATACACGCTTATCATTTGAGCCTGATCATAAAGCATTTTTTCGAAATGCGGAATCTTCCAAATTCCATCCACTGAATAACGATATATTCCACCTCCTACTTGATCATAAATACCTCCACGAGCAATTTTATGTAAAGTATTTTGAATATGATATGCACGAACTTCATTAGGAAAAAAATGCTCGAAACTCAACAAAAATGAGAGATTCGAAGGAACTGGAAATTTAGGAGCACCTTGGGTTCCACCATTTTCCAAATCAAGAAAACGCATCCAATTGTCTATGTATTCATTTAAATAATTAGTTGGAACTTCTGAAGAATTAGATTTCTCAGATATGAACTCCATTTTCCGAACACCTTCAATCAATTTATCTGCATAATCAATTAAATCTTGAGGTTTATTTCGGTGTAATGCAGCAATATTGCTCAATATATTTATCCAATCTTTTTTCTTAAAATATGTACCACCATATATTGGGCGACCATCTGGCAATAAAATACAATTTAAAGGCCAACCACCAGTACCATTCATTAATTGCAAAGCCGACATGTATATTTGATCAATATCTGGGCGCTCTTCTCGATCTACTTTAATGTTTACATACAAGGCATTCATAACCTCCGCTGCTTCATTGTCTTCAAATGTTTCATGCTCCATTACATGGCACCAATGGCAAGCTGAATAACCAATACTTACAATCATTAGCTTATTTTCTTTTCGAGCTTTCTCTAATGCCTCTACTCCCCAAGGGTACCAATCGACGGGATTATTAGCGTGTTGAAGTAAATATGGTGAGGTTTCTTTATGTAGAAGATTCATATTGATAGTTTCAAGTATTGAGATGTTAGTATTGAGAAAAAGTAGTTAGTAGTTAGTATTGAGTAGTTAGAGTTGTTAGAATTATTTGATAAAAAATTATAAATTCACATAAGTATAGCAAATTACAAAAATACACTCAATAATAATATCTCTATACTTATTTACTAGAAAGTATGAAATTCATCGATATCATTGAAATTCTTGGAACCATTGCATTTGCATTCTCTGGAGCGTATTCAGCAATGCAAAAAAGACTCGATGTGTTTGGAGTATTGATTATCACATTTGTTACAGCTATTGGAGGAGGAACAATTCGCGATTTATTAATAGGGAGTTTGCCTGTTGCATGGATATTGGATCTTCAAATTATTACAACAATTCTAACAACATACGTGGTAGCATTGTTCTTTTTGCCAAAACTTATGAGATTATCTAAATTGTTGTTTTGGTTTGACACCATTGGTTTAGCGGTATTTTGCGTAGTTGCTATTGATAAAGGAATTTCATTCCATTTACACCCTATTGTATGTATTGCATTAGGTACTGTAACTGGTTGTTTTGGAGGTATTTTAAGAGATGTAATATTGAACGAAATTCCATATGTATTTAGAAAAGACATTTATGCTTCAGCTTGTATAGCTGGGGGTATTGTTTACTTTTTATGCTTATATGTAGGAATAGATAATGGTACTACTGGCTGGATAGCTGGTATTACAATTGGATTAATAAGGATTTGTGCTTATAACTTTAAGTGGAGACTACCACTGATATATGTAAAGGGGTAATAAGAGTATCGAGTATCGAGTAAAACTTACTCAATACTCAATACTCAATACTTTCTTACTATTTAGATAGCTCTGCGAAATATTTATGGAACAATGGAATCGTTTCGATGCCTTTGTAATAATTAAACAAACCGTAGTGCTCGTTTGGTGAATGCAATGCATCCGAATCTAAACCAAAACCCATCAAAACAGATTTCAATCCTAATTCTTTTTCGAACAATGCAACAATTGGAATACTACCTCCACCACGAGTAGGAATTGGCTTCTTTCCATATGTTTGCTCCATTGCTTTACTTGCTGCTTTAAAGGCAACAGAATCTGTTGGAGTAAGAACTGCTTCACCACCATGGTGAGGACGAACTTCTACTTTTACTGATGCAGGTGCAATCGATTCGAAATGCTTTTTGAACAATGCAGTAATTTCATCAGATTTTTGGTTTGGTACTAAACGCATAGATATTTTAGCATAAGCTTTAGAAGGTAATACTGTTTTAGCTCCTTCTCCAGTATAACCACCCCAAATACCATTAACATCTAAAGTAGGGCGAATACCTGTTCTTTCGATTGTAGTAAAGCCTTTTTCTCCCCAAACATCACCAACCTCTAAGTCTTTTTTATATTCTTCTAAATCAAATGGAGTTTTAGCCATTTCAGCTCTATCTTCAGCTGAAGTTTCTAATACACCATCATAAAATCCTGGGATAGTAATATGATTGTTTTCATCGTGCATAGAAGCAATCATCTTAGCTAAAATATTAATAGGGTTTGCTACTGCTCCACCGTAAACACCTGAGTGTAAATCACGGTTCGGTCCTGTAACTTCAACTTCTACATAACTTAATCCACGTAAACCGCAATCAATTGAAGGTACATCATTAGCAATGATAGAAGTATCAGAAATTAATACAACATCAGCTTTAAGTCTTTCTTTATTAGCCTTAACAAAAATTCCAAGGTTACTAGATCCTACTTCTTCCTCTCCTTCAATCATGAATTTAACGTTACAAGCCAAAGTATTTGTTTGCATCATTAATTCAAAAGCTTTAACGTGCATGTAAACTTGACCTTTGTCGTCGCATGAACCACGTGCAAAGATTGCTCCATCTGGATGTATAGCAGTTTTACGAATAGTAGGTTCAAATGGAGGTGTTTCCCATAACTCAAGCGGAGTTGCTGGTTGTACATCATAATGACCATATACCAAAACAGTTGGTAAAGAAGGGTCTATCATTTTTTCTCCATATACAATTGGATAACCAGCTGTAGGGCAAACCTCTACTTTATCAGCTCCAGCTGCAATTAACGAGTCTTTTACAAACTCTGCTGTTCTCATTACATCTGCAGAATATGCAGAATCTGCACTGATTGAAGGTATTCTTAAAAAATCTAATAATTCGTTTAAAAAACGATCTTTATTAGCATTGATATAATTGTTGATATGTTCCATAATATGGCAAATATAATAGTTAT
>CAZYBY010000246.1:0-5903 GCA_964645385.1 uncultured Sphingobacterium sp. | reverse complement strand
GAGGTGCTGTATTAATCAATTCAGTTCTTGTATTCGACAGGTATAATTCTATAGGAATACCAGGGTTTGTTTTCGTAAATCGAGAAGGAATAATTCTTAATCCAGTTAGAATTGGTGATATAATTAGAAGTATAACCAATAGCAGAGAATTCGGATTTTTCAAACTAAAATGTTTAACTCCGTATGCTACAATCAAAAATAATACAGGTAAGTAAGGCATCATATAATATGAATGCACATTCATTTGGGCAAGCTCTATAATATGATATGCGACAAGAGCGGTGGTCCATAGAACCATTGGTAAAAACCATTTCGATTTCCAGAAACGATTTTTAAAGAAGAAATATATGCCAATTATGAATAGAACGAAGGATGCATAGTTCAAAAGCAAATCTGGTAAATCACTCACGAGATTTTGGGTGATGGTGTTCAAGCCCTTTTTCCAATCGCTTTCAGGTCGGAAGGTAATTCCGAAATCTTCTAATCCTGAAGACTTGATTAAAGCAACAGATCGTCGATACCATAAGAGAGGTATAGCACAAGCGGTGATACCGAAAATAACTAAAGAGGTAATTCTTTTCTTAGCGATATCAGCATTCATTAATACAAATGGAGCGATAAAAAAGCCTATGGCGAGGAATTGGATTTTGGTTAGCCCTGCCATTGAAATTAAAAAGAGTGAAGTGATGTAAGATGAATCGAGTATCGGGTATCGAGTATCGGGAAGAGAATTCTGAGAAGATCCGACAAACCATTTTATAAAGTAATATAAACCCCAAACGGAACATGCAAGAGCTAGAATATCAGGTAATGCGCTAAATCCGAAGTAGTATAAATCTGGACTAAAGAGGTAGGCTAGTCCTGCGAAACCAGCTGCAATGTCATTTTTTATGAGGTATTTGGCTAGAAGGTACATTCCAAAGGCACCCCAAAAACTTATAAGAAGAGAAATTAGACGGTGCACCCAATTATGTATACCAAAAAGTTTATATCCAACAGCTACTATATATTCATAGGAAGGGAATTGCATACCAGTTACACCATTGCTATCTAAGCGACGATCTACACGAGGGTTTAGGATATCCATATCTTCTTGGGCGAAGTTTCGCGCAACGGCAAGGGTATTTGCTTGTCGCCAAACATGCACACTTCGAGGGCCTAGGTTTAAAAAAGGCAAATGAGATAAAGCACTAATAATGAATGCAATAGTTAAAATTCGATAACCGTTTAGCCAGGATTTCAGTTTCATAATGGTCTTAAAAATACATCTTAAAAAAGAATTTCCATTACTTGTCCCGTATAATACGGGATTTCCACAAATTCTTTTGGAAATATCTGTTTCAAAGCATGGTAATTAAAAATATTTCTCTTATCTTTGCCCTCCCTTATATAGGTATATGGGGGATAAAACAATAAAAATCAATTAATTAATTATTATCAATGAATACGTTAAGTTACAAAACTGTCTCTGCTAACAGCAAAACTGTTACGAAGGAATGGGTCGTAATCGACGCCAACACAGAGATTTTGGGGCGCCTAAGCTCTAAGATAGCTTTTATCTTAAGAGGCAAACACAAGGCAAATTTCACCCCACACGTAGACTGTGGTGATAACGTGATTGTTATCAACGCAGACAAGGTTAGGTTTACAGGAAACAAGTTCTCTCAAAAGGAGTATGTTTCGTACACTGGTTACCCAGGTGGTCAACGCTTTATTTCTCCAAAGGATTTAATGGCGAAGCACCCTACGCGTGTGGTAGAGAAAGCAGTACGTGGTATGCTACCTAAGAACAAGCTAGGAAATGCTATTTTCAAGAATTTATATGTGTATGCTGGAGGAGAACATCCACATGCGGCACAGAATCCTAAAACCATTAAATAACCAAGAAGATGACAGTAAATACATCAGGAAGAAGAAAGACTGCTGTTGCCCGCATATATCTATCTGAAGGAAGCGGAAACATCCTTGTAAACGGCAGAGACTATAAAGAATATTTCCCAACGTTACCATTACAATTTATCGTAAACCAATCATTACAAGTTTCTGATTTGTTAGGTAAATACGATATCAAAGCGAATGTAGATGGCGGAGGAATTAAAGGACAAGCGGAAGCAGTTCGTTTGGCTATTGCAAAGGCAATCTTAGAAAAAGATCCAGAAAAACGTTCGGCGTTAAAAGCGAAGAGCTTATTAACCCGCGACAGTCGTATGGTTGAACGTAAGAAACCAGGACGTCGTAAAGCGAGAAAAAGATTTCAATTTAGTAAACGTTAATTTTTGGAGGACCTTAAACAATGGCACGTACATCATATCAAGACTTATTAGACGCTGGTGTTCACTTCGGACACTTAACGCGCAAATGGAATCCAAAAATGGCTCCGTATATTTTTATGGAGAAGAATGGGATTCATATTATCGATTTGAATAAAACATTAGTAAAAGTTGAAGAAGCTTCTGCTGCAATTAAACAAATCGTAAAATCAGGAAGAAAAGTATTATTTGTAGCTACAAAGAAACAAGCAAAGGATATCGTTGCTGAGCACGCAAAAAGAGTAAACATGCCTTTCGTAACAGAAAGATGGTTAGGTGGTATGTTAACAAACTTTGCAACAGTTCGCAAGTCAATTAAGAAGATGTCTAACATCGACAAAATGGCTAAAGACGGAACTTTTGATATTCTTTCTAAGAAAGAAAAATTAATGATCACTCGTGATCGTATCAAATTAGAGAGAGTGTTAGGTGGTATCGCGGATTTAAACCGTTTACCAGCTGCATTGTTCTTAATTGATGTTAAGAAAGAGCATATTGCTGTTACTGAAGCATTAAAATTGAACATCCCTACATTTGCGATGGTAGATACGAACTCAGATCCTTCGGATATTGATTTCGCAATTCCTGCAAACGATGACGCTACAAAATCTATCGCTTTAATTACTGGTATCATTACTAAAGCAATTGAAGAAGGATTAGAAGAGCGTAAGCGTGAGCGCGAAGAAGATGCTGAAAAAGAAGGTGCAGCAGCGAAAGTTGCAGCAGATTCAGCTGAATCAGCAGAAAAAACTACTTCAAGAAAAAGAAAATCAGAAACTACAGAGAAATCTGCTGAATAATTAATCAAAGGTTAAAAGTAGTAGCATTTGATGTTCAGGTGCCGCTAACTTTTAACCTTTTTTTCAAACTAAAAATTTATATAAAAAATATTATGTCAACAGTTACTATTAGTGCAGCAGATGTAAACAAATTACGTTTACAAACTGGTGCTGGAATGATGGATTGTAAAAAAGCATTAACTGAATCTAATGGAGATTTTGAAGCGGCAATTGATTACTTACGTAAAAAAGGTGCTAAAGTAGCAGCTAGCCGTTCTGATCGTGATTCATTAGAAGGTGCAGTTATTGCTAAAACTACTGCAGATGGTAAAAGAGGTATTGTTATCGAGTTAAACTGCGAAACAGACTTCGTTGCTAAAAATGCTGAGTTCGTACAATTCGCAAATGAAATCGCTGATTTAGCTATCGCAAACAACCCAGCTACTTTAGCTGATTTAGTTGCTTTACCTTTAAACGGTACAGTATTATCTGATATCATTTTAGATAAAACTGGTAAAATCGGTGAGAAAATTGGTGTTTCTAAATATGAAATCTTAACAGCTGATAAAGTGGTTGCATACATTCATGCTGGTAACCGTTTAGGTGTATTAGTTGGATTAAATTCAGATGCAAACGGTAAAGCTGATGAAGCTGGTAAAGATGTTGCAATGCAAATTGCTGCTATGAATCCAGTTGCAGTTGATAAAGCTGATGTAGATTCTACTATTATCGAAAGAGAATTAGAAATCGCTAAAGATGTTATCCGTGCAGAAGGTAAGCCAGAAGAAATGGTTGAAAAAATTGCTCAAGGTAAATTGAACAAATTCTACAAAGACTCTACTTTATTAAACCAAGAGTTTGTAAAGGATGGTTCTAAGTCGGTAGCTCAAATGCTAAACGATATTGAAAAAGGCTTAACAGTAACAGCGTTTAAACGCGTTGCTTTAGGAGCTTAATTATTTTAAAAAAATCCCCTCGAATTTCGAGGGGATTTTTTTTGTCCATTGAATATTACATATCTTCGTACTACAGAACAAAACATGAAATACAAAAGAATTCTTCTTAAGCTTAGTGGCGAATCCTTAATGGGTAAAAAACAGTATGGTATTGATACCGAAATGGTCCGTCAGTATGCTGTAGATATTAAAGAAGTGGTAGACAGTGGTGTAGAAGTTGCAATTGTTATTGGTGGAGGAAATATTCATCGTGGTTTAGATGCTGAGAAAGGTGGAATGGATAGAGTACAAGCTGATTATATGGGCATGCTTGCTACAGTTATTAATAGTATGGCTTTACAAGATGCTCTTGAAAAAGTTGGCATCAAAACTCGTTTGTTATCTGCCATTAAAATGGAACAAATTTGCGAACCGTTTATTCGTCGCAGAGCTGTTCGTCACCTCGAAAAAGGTAGAGTTGTAATTTTCGGTGCTGGTACAGGTAACCCTTACTTCACTACTGATACAGCTGCTTCGTTAAGAGCAATCGAAATTGAAGCTGATGTTGTATTGAAAGGTACTCGAGTAGATGGAATCTATACTGCCGATCCTGAAAAAGATAAATCTGCTGTTCGCTTCGATAAAATTAGCTTTACAGAAGTTTATGATAAGGGATTAAATGTGATGGACATGACTGCCTTCACCCTTTGTCAAGAAAACAATTTACCAATCATCGTATTTGATATGAACACTCAAGGCAATTTCTTAAAAGTTGCAAAAGGTGATGATATCGGAACATTGGTACACGCATAATTATTTAAAAATATTTAATATTCATTCATACAAAACACTATGAGCGAAATCGTAAAAGGTCTGATTGAAGACGCAAAAGAAAACATGAACAAAGCTGTTGATCATGTTGAATTAGAATTACAAAAAATTCGTGCTGGTAAAGCTAGTCCGCAAATGCTTGATGGTATTGTGGTTGATTACTATGGTTCTCCAACTCCATTATCACAAGTTGCAAACGTAAATACTCCAGATGCTCGTACAATTGTTGTACAACCTTGGGAGAAAACATTAATCCCTGCTATTGAAAAAGCAATTACTGATGCTAACTTAGGTATCAACCCTCAAAATGATGGTATCGTTGTTCGCTTAAACGTTCCACCTCTTACAGAAGAGCGTAGAAAAGATTTAGTGAAGAAAGTTAAAGCAGAAGGTGAAGCTGGTAAAATTGCAATTCGTAACATCAGAAAAGATGTTAACGAGAAAATTAAAAAAGCTCAAAAAGATGGAGTTTCTGAAGACGAAGCTAAAGTTGGTGAAGCAGAAGTTCAGAAACTTACTGATGCCTATATCTTGAAAGTCGACAAGCATGTTGAGTTGAAAGATAAGGATATAATGACAGTGTAATTAGACCTCAGAATTGAGATATGAGATATTAGATTTCATATCTCAATACTTTGTCTTATATCTCATATCTCATGTCTCATATCTCCTTAGGATTTTCTTCCTGCCCCAACGATACGTTTATTTTCGATGCCTTATTGCATGGAAAAATTGATACAGAAGGATTAACATTTCAACCCGTAATTGAGGATGTAGAATCGCTGAATAAAAAAGCACAACTCGCTCAATTAGATATCACCAAGTTAAGTTATCACGCTTTTGCTCACCTCACGCATTTGTATAAATTACTAAATGCTGGTAGTGCCTTAGGCTTCGGTGTTGGGCCGTTGTTGATTAGCAAAGAGCACTTATTCGGCTCCGCTCAGGAACCTCTTACCATTCAAGAAACACTCTCACTACTCACTACTCACTACTCACTACTTAAAATTGGGATTCCTGGTGAACTAACTACTGCAAACTTTTTGTTA
>CAZYBY010000245.1:0-2212 GCA_964645385.1 uncultured Sphingobacterium sp. | reverse complement strand
GTTTTGAGGTTAGACAGTAGATGGCTTTCATCCTTGAGCGTGACTGAGGCATAACCCAGTTGTTTGAGCTGGCCAATCAGTTCATTTTCAAGTTGGTATTCGCTTTGTGCTGTCATTTCACCCTCTAATCTTTTAAATTATACACTTCAATCTTTATTATCTATAATCAAGAACTTAAGCAACTTCGATACCTTGCGCATCAAGATAATTATCTAACTCTTCTGAGTACGCATCATAATCTTGCTCAAACAATGCCTTGCTATAACTTAAACCACTAGGTAATTCAAATTGCTCATCAAGAAAATCATTAAATTCAAGATAGTCCTCGTAACGGTAACTTTGTGTGTAAGAGAGATCAATTTTAAGTAGAAGAAGAAGCAATATATATGATAATCGATCTGTTGTTTGTGCAATAATCTGAGCTAATTCCACTCCAACTGAATAACTCTTTGGAAGAATTTTGCCGTGAGATATCTCACCAACATTATTTCTCATCTCCCCCAGAAAACGTATCCATTGATTAAGTGCTGAAAAATAATTTTCTATGTCGCTTTTTGGCATTACATTTTCAATTGCTGAATGTTCGTAAATGCACTCCTTAGCTTTTTTAAACAAGCGCCCTAAATCCAATAAATTAATATCCTTGGCGTTTTCATACGGTCTAAGTTTTAAAATAATATTTTTAGCTATCGCTTCTATAAATGATTTACTACATTCAATCAGTGTATCTCCACACTGATTAGTTTGTTGATCAATTTGATTTAATAATCTTTCTAAATCTTGCAACCATTTATGTTTAGATGAATGTAGTGCTATAAGTTCTCTGGATTTTTTCATAACAAAACCTATATAAACATCTGCTGCAACAAGCCTTTTTTCCATTGTTTGGTTTGTTCAATTTGCTGTGCGACCATATCAATTTTTTGATCAATTGCAGATAAAAAGTTAGCAATTTTAGTTTGTTCAACAACACATGGAATATGAATTGGAATGATAGCTAGATCACCAGCATTATAAGAAGGGAGAGCTCCCACCTGAACAAAATTAGAAAACTTAATAGTATCTAAAAATTGCTTAATAAAATTTATATTCAATTTTGGATCAGGTGTAAAAGCCATCATGTTGTTATCTATTAAAAAATTAGTCGCCAAACGTTTACGTTCTAAAAAGACAGCAGCCCCAACCTTAGCAAAAATAATAGACTCATCAAGTATTACCTTCACTTTCATCTCTAGTATTGAATCAGCATCAACATAATTATTGGCCACAACCATTCTTTTTTCATTACCATAAGTATTCATATCTGAAACTTTGAAAAAAGGAACGCCTGTTTTTCCACCTTGGTATTTTTCTGGAAAACCCTGCCCAGATTTAAAAACCCCAAGGCTGCCCAGAGTTTTCTCCTCCCACTCCCCAAACTCACTACCATCATCCGCTTTAAAACGAATCTGCTGGCTAAACAGCTTTTGCATCATGCCTTGTTTATATTGGCTGAGTAGCTGATGTTTTTGCGTGAGTTGGCTGATCTTTTCATCGACTGCGGAAAGAAAAGAAGCGATTTTGGTTTGTTCTTCTTTTACTGGATATTTAAGTGGAAAAGCTAGTACATCACTTTTCGTAATATTTGGATCTTTACGGCTACTAGCTGCAAAGTTTTTCCAATCATCAACCTTATGGTTTAGAAAGGTTAGAAGAAAATACGAATCAATTTTTTCGTTAGGATAAATCGCTGATAATGCTTGATTACAGGCAGCCTCATGTACTAAAAGCCCAGTCCGACCGATTTGATTAAAACCACCATACATGGCTACAAAAACAGTCCCCTTAGGTAATATTTTTACAGATGTTTCTTTCAAAGCTATTTGAGAAATTTTCTCTTCTGTTTTTTCGATTAAACCGTTATTTAAATCAGTTGTTTTAACCCAAGCGATATCAGCATTTTCAAAAAAACGGTTATCACTGCGCAATGGTGTAGAGCCAGAAGTAACTTGAAAAATTTCTCCAATTTTAGATTGAAACCAATCCCCATCAAACTCTTTAAATCTTAACTTAGGTACAGCCATTACTTCACCTCCGCAAAAGGTGAAACAATGCCTAGCTCTTTGCAGAAATCTGCAATGATGGCATCGGTCTTTTGGCTGTCGTGTTCCAAAGCTTGAAGCTGTTTTGCAATCGCATCTAAATCAATCTCGGCTTCCGCTTCAAAGGTATC
>CAZYBY010000244.1:0-23739 GCA_964645385.1 uncultured Sphingobacterium sp. | reverse complement strand
GTTGTTTATAAAGGGCTAAATGGAAGATTACATTTGAGTTATTATCAAATTACTTCAGCTAAAATGTTCGGGCAATTAATCGAAGATTCTAGAAGATTAGTTTTCAAACATACCGTTAAGGCTGATGGAATTAATGAAAGCAGAATTGATAATATTAAAACTGGCGTACACGGATTATATTATGATATAGAGGGCAACGCAGCTTCATCAATTCAATTTTTTCTAACAGATAGCAACAAACATTTTTTAAGAGGTGCATTATATTTTTATGCACCACCTCAAGCCGATTCTATTCAACCTGTTCTAAATTTTGTAAGAAAAGATGTGGAGAGGATGTTAGAGACGTTCAAATGGAATAACTGAGTAACGGGTATCGAGTAATTCTATAACATGATACTCGATACCCGTTACTCGCTACTCTATTAGTTTCACTTCTTCCACCTGAATCACTTCCTTCGTTACGTTATCTTGAATGAAGGCAACAAAGTAGATGTGTTTCTCGTCCCAAGTAGGATCTAATACTTGAGTATATGATTTGTTAATACTTGTACCAACTGGAATTGTAGTTCCTGAAGTATATAATGCATCTCCCCAAGTTGAGTTTACAGCACCGCGTAACATGTGTCTGTGTACATAATCAGGAACATCTTTATCTACTCCACCACAACTAGCATAAAATTTCTGCCAGTTGATGATACTATCTTCAACTACATATACTACTAGTTGATGGTTCGAATTGCCAAGTTTAAGATATTTAGAATTTACTTCTATGGAAGCAGTTCTGTTTGCGGAATTATATGCGGCAGACATTGTAATTGTCGCATCAGGATATTTAGAGATATTGGTATCGGTTACGAATGGACTTACTGCAGTAGCCCATGCAGTAGATGATAAAATTCTAGATCCATCAATAATTTTTCTATTCACCATTCCTTGTGGTAAACCTTGTGCATCGATTTGAAAATAATCGTTTACTTCTGTTCCTGCTGGAGTTCTGAAATCTGTTCTGAATTTTGTTCCATTAGCATATGGTTCTGCAAAGAAACCAACATGACTTGCAACTATAATAATTCTACCTTCAAATGCAGTATCTAAACGTAAAGCTTCTTTTGCAGCACAAGGGCAATTGCCACAGGTATGCCCAGTAAAGTCTTCCAATAAGATCTTGCGCTTTGGTCCGGCAGTTGTATCAACTGCTACTTTCTCATCGAATGGTCCTTCTAAAACATCACAAGATGAAAATAGTGTAGCAGCACCAAATAAGAATAATAATATTTTTTTCATTTTTTTATTTCATTAAAAACTTGAAGTAATAGAAATGCCTACACCATTAGATGCAGGTAATTGACGGCATACACCCCCAACACATAAATATCCTTCACGTTGTTTTCCATACGAGAATGCAATACGAGTTGCATTTTTAATGTAACCAAAAGTACCTGTTAAATAGTGTACTTCTTTTTTAGCATCGTGTGGGTTGTTATAGTTATATTGATCATACACAGCAAAGAACCAATGTGGCGAAACAGTATATTCTGCTAATGCCATAGCCCATTGCCCTTCATCATGCTTAGTATATAAATGTTGAAGTTCTGTGCGAATAGTATTCTTTTTGTTGATTTTATATTGAGTTTCAAGAATATTGATGTGAGTATAAAGTGTTCCATAACCTGATACTCCTTGAACCACATCTTTATTGAAAATTTGATACATATAAGTGTATGTTAATTTCCATTTAGCATTTAATTTTCTTGCAACAGATAATTCAACATCTTCATACATTAATATTTTACCAGCAGCAATTTTATTTAGCTTGTAACCATAATCATCATTTGTATGAGTAGTATCTAAACTACTTACATGTGAATAGGCTATGCTAATTAGCGTACCATATTTGCCACCTAAGGCTGTCCCTTTTTTCAAGTTATAAGAAATTTCTGCTTGGTAACCGAACTCGCCATTAGGTTGAGTTGCATAAGGATAGAAAGCAGCAAATGCATAAGTATATTGCTTTGTGATAGCTGGAAGATAATTAATTAATAATACGTTTCCTGTTGCATCTCTATTAGATTTAAAATCCATATTATCTACATATTTCGCAGAAGCTAAAATGCTTAATGCATTGTGACTATACGATGCAGAAGCAAATAATGCTGAACCGCTTTTGTAAATGTATTTATTCGTATAAGATGGATCGTTAATTTTATAGGCATATTCTACGTTAAGATTTACTTTTGGAGTAATAACATTTAAACGTACAGCCGAAGAAGCTACATTCTCTGGTAATATTTTAAGAGGATTTTGATCTTGTTGATATTTACTCACAACACTAGCTCCTAAGATATATGTTGTTTTTTTATCAGAAAGTTTATCGAAGAATTCATTTAAGTTAATCTCACCATCTAAACCCCTAACTAAACCTTCGCCTTTTTCGAAGAAGAAACGTTGTTGACCAATAACACCTTTTAAATAGACACCTTTAGTCGGTTTATATCTCAAACGAATTCCATCCATAGCGTTATCTACACCTAATCCACGTTCTTCATAGCTACGGAAAATTAAACCAGAACCGAATTGTTCGTAAAAATTACCAACTGTAAATTCTAAGTCATCTACTTGGTAGCTAGCATAACGGTAAGTGATACCACTACCATTATATCTTGAATCGAAACCTAACAAAGGTTTTAGATAAGATTCGTAACGAATACCAGCTTTAAATGCACCACGAGTATAATTGATATTTGCGAAAGCATTCATACGCATACTTTCTGGAACTTTTTGTGCGCCGATGATGGTGTCTTCATAATAATTTTGAGCATCTAACTGAAAATTACCATGAATTTCGCCAGCTTGAAATTTATTTTCGTTTTCTTGAGCAAAAGCAATAGTAGTAGATAGAAGAACGAAACTGAATAATAAAACTTTTTTCATTCTTTAATTATTTAATGCTTTCGCCTTTAGCAACTTTTTTTACTAGTTCATATAATTCATCTTCATCTCCTGGAGTATATGAATTATGTTGCCAAACAATTTCTCCTTTACCATTTACTAAAAATGTATGAGGGATATTATTAACATTAAGCGCACGTTTGAAATCACCGTTAGGATCTAAGTATACATCATACGACCAAGTACGAGCATTTACGAATGGAGCAACACGAGCAGAGTTTCTAGAGTCGTCTGTAGATATAGCTATTACTTTAACGCCAGTTTCTTTTTGCCATTCTTCATACTGTTCCGAAATTGCTGTAAGTTCTTGCACACAAGGCTTACACCATGTAGCCCAAAAACTTATGATCATTGGTTTCCCATCGTTAGATAAATCGCTAGTCATAAAACTTTCTCCAGCGATTTTTTTAATTTCAACAGAAGGGATTTTACTTTGAGCATTTGTAATAGCAGCGATGCTAATGAATAGAATGCTGAATAATAACTTTTTCATTTTTTTTATTTGCTGTTTGTAGAAGCGATAAATGTAAGTTTTTTCTCGCTGATTATAAATAGAAAAAGCCAATATTTCTATTGGCTTTTTCATTAATTATAAATGTTTTAAATGAATTATCTAGCAAGAACTACTTTTGCATTTGCTGTTTCATTTCCAACTTTGATGATAGCTTGGTAAACACCGTTAGCTACATTCTCATTAGCTTCCCAGTTGATGAATTTAGAACCACCAATTGTTAAACCATTAGATGAAGCATAAACTAAACGACCAGTTACATCGTAGATTTCTAAACTAACGTTATCAGCTAATTTATCCATTTTCACTTCGAAAGTAGTTTTACCTACTGAAGGGTTAGGGAATGTAGAAACTGCGAAGTTAGCTGCTTTTTGAGTTGTTACACCTGAAGCAAAGTTCTTTTCGTTAGCATTGAACACTTGGCCGTTTGATGCATCAATAACATAACCGATAATGTGCATTTCGTTAGGGTTTTGAGTCAATGGAACTACGTATTGGAAAGTTGCTGAGTATGTAGAACCTGAAGTGATTGTAGTAGGTAAGCTGTTTTCTAATGATTCGAAACCACCTAAGATACCACGACCAACGTGATTGTATTCCATTAATGAAGATGGAACTGGATCTGTTAAGTTGTGGAAGTTACCCATTTCACCGTTAGCACCACCTGAGTAGTAGTTAGCTTGTGAGTAAGCATTTCCTGAACCAGTTACGTGATCTTCAGTAACTACAGCATTTAAACGGAACTCACCATTTAAGTCAGTAGCAAATTTAGCACCGATTGTAATGTCGTAAGTACGAGTTGAAGCGTTGTAAGTTGCATCAACAATTACATCGCAAGGAGTAATTTCTGAAATTTTAGCATCGTAAGCATCAAAGAATTCTGATGGATCATATTCTTTGTTTGGCTCTCTGTCTACTAAACCACTTGGGTAACCAGAAATTAAACCACCCATACCTGCATCGTAATCAGTTACTGCCATTGGGTCGTTATTGTGAACAGCAACTAACAGTGCAGTACCAGGGTATGTTTTATGTAACGAGTCCATATAAACAGTACCTCTTGGGCACCATCCACACCATGTACCTGTAGCTTCTTCGAATAATACTCTTTTTGTTGGAGTAAATGAGTTTGTCATTACACCAATAAATGATGATAAAGTATCGTCTGAGGTAGTTGCATCACCAGCAACTTCTACCCAAGCTTTTACAGTAATTGCATTTTGAGTAGTGATGTTAATTGGAGTGCCATGCACTAATTCAGTGTTACCACCATTAGCTGGGATATTAATGTTAGATAATGATTGACTAACAACAGCTCCGTTATTTACTTGGTATTTGAAATTTAAAGCAGTAATAGCTTGAGAACCTTTGTTCATTACATTCATTTTAACATCTAATTGAGATGGGAATGAAGTGTATTTTGGAACGTTTAATGACACTGCACCTAAATCAACTGCAGATTGTGTTCCTGGAGCGAATTCGTAGTAAACGTTATCTGTTAAACTTGGATCAGCACCCGCAACTTGTGCAAATGATGGAGAACCTGCCATCGCGAAAGATGTAGATCCGTCGATTTGCCATCCAATAGTTAATGCATGTGCACAACCATTATTTCTTTGATCAACTACATAAAATTTGTCAGTTCCTTCTTCTAATACAATCGACCAGTATGTGTAGCAGTTAACTGATGCTGGTGAAGGTAAAGAGAAAGAGTTGAATTGAATCCATAATTGACGGTTAGGAGTTTGACCAAAAACTTTTGTGAAGATTTTGTCGTTTGTTCCTCTACCAGAAAGTCCCCAACAAGCAATTGAGTTATCTGGAAGTGATGCACTTGGCAACATTGAAGGAGTAGCAGAAGGTACGTTAGCAGCACCAGTAGTGAATGTTAAAACACCTGATGTAGATACTTTGTAACCTGTTACTAATTGACCATCGAAATTAAAGTCGAATGGTAAAGTTTGAGTTGTTGACCAAACTGGCGTTGTGTTTGTAGTAGTCGAAATACCAGTCCAACCTGCTGGTTGACCACCACCTTCAGGATATTCTAAATCCGTGTTAAGGTTGTTACCTGGATTCCCAGAACCAATTACAGGGAATTTGTATTGTGCATTTGCTACTGATACAAAAGCCAATAAGGTAAGTAAAGTAAAAATTCTTCTCATTTTTTTTATAAATTTGTAGTGTTTGATTGCCACCTTGGCATCAAATTGCGTACCATATTAGGCAAAAAAATCTATACTATCAATATTAATGGTATGATTTTAGCTAAAAAGAACCTTATTACAAGAAAATTAAAATGAAAAAAAGCTTACTTACGGCAATTTTGGGTTTGTTTATTACATTAACCTATGCCCAAAATTTACAAATTACACATCCAGTGTCTACTGCGCACGGAAATCAGGACAGTGTTGTGTATATTAAAATGCACATTAAAAACAATAGCGCTAATTCAACATCTGTGTTTTTACAAAGAAAAATTCAAACATTAGTTGCTGGCCAATTAAGTTATTTCTGCTTTGGAATCAATTGTTATCCTCCGAATGTGAATAAATCGCCAGAAAACATCGATTTAGGTCCAAATCAAGAAGATTCATCTGTAAAAACATATATCGACCCTAGAGGTACTCCAGGTGTGAGCATTGTAAACTATTGTTTTTATAATGTAAGTAAAACAGATTCTGCTTGCTTATTAATGACGTACGACATTGCTGCTACTGGTATTGTAAATAACTCTCATTTAAAATTTGTGAAAGTATTTCCAAACCCTGTTACCGATGTACTTAAACTTGCTTTTAATACTGAAAGAGTTTACAACTCTTCTGAAATTCAAATTACTGATTTAAGTGGTCGTGTTGTTTATACTGAGAATGTTGAAACTAAAGAAGGCTTAATTGCGATTAATATTGAATCATTACCTGCTGGTGTATACGTTTGCAATTTAGTTGCAGATGGTGTAAGCATCGCTAGAGACAAAGTAATTAAAAACTAATCTTTGGTCCGTAGTCGTTGGTCCATAGTCGTTAGAAATATTATATAAATTCTAAATACTAAAGACTAACGACCAAGGACTAACGACTACCTTCCAGGTGAGTGATGCAAATACACCGAATATTTCCTACTCGCATCTGGTTTTCGATCGTAAATGATATCCACTAAAGGATCCAGGTTTCTAAAATTCGATCGTTCATTGTTACATAATATTATTATGGCATGTCGATTTTCTAAATCACGCATGAAAAAACTTTTGAATCCGTTCCACCAGCCTCCATGGTAAACAATAGTTTCTCCAGATTTAAGTGTATAAGTTCTCCATCCAAATCCATAATTAAATGGTCCCTCTAATGTCTTACTTCCTGGTGTATACATAGAATCAAGCGTACTATCAGATAAAAACTTGCCAGATAACAATATTCTATCCCACCTATGCATATCTTCTACTGTGGAATATATTCCTTTATCTCCAGTGGCACCATCAAGATAATCATGCCTAACATTTGCACCCCAACGATCGTGCCCTTGTACATATGTAAAATCACCTAAATTATTTACATCTAATACATGGGTATGTTTCATACCTAGAGGACGAAAGATATCTTGCTCCATGAATTTCTTAAAACTTTTGCCCGAAACTTTTTCAACTATTGCAGCAAGTAAAACATAACCTGTATTACTATAATCCATTCTTCTATCTGGAAAGAAATAAATATCGGGCTTGTTTTTAATCATCATCTCTACTACACCTTGATTAGTTAAAGGTGTTTTTCGATCCGAAAATTTTTCGCTGAAATAAGTGTAATTACCTAAGCCTCCTCTATGTCTTAGTAATAATTTAATAGTGATGCCAGAATATGGAAATGCTGGATAGAATTTTTTAACATCATCTTCTAATTTCAACTTCCCCTGCTCCATTAATTTCAATATTGCCGCAGCAGTAAATTGTTTACTAACTGAAGCTAATTGAAAAACTGAGGAGGTTTTTAATGGATGTTTTTTCTTCACAGGATCTTCGAATCCGTATGCTTTTTCAAAAAGAATATGTTCATCGAAACTAATTAAAACTGCTCCGTGGAAATTTTGCTTAGTTGCTAAATCTTGAAAAAAAGCATCTATCTTTTTTTCTTTTTTTTCAAATTCAACTTTATTGTAAGGGCGCAGTTCTTCTGTTAATTCAACTTTAGTTGTGTTAGAGCTTTTCTCCCCACAGCCCAATAAATAAAGGGCTGTGCAGAGCAATAATATTTTTTTCATTCTAATTATGCTTCTTTAATTTTATTCTTGAATAATGCATAAACAGGAATTCCTAAAGCCACAATTATTAATCCTGGCCAAGAATAATTTGGTTTGTGAATTAATAAAATTGCACAAACAAGTGATGCAAGAATAATGTATAAAATAGGAATAAATGGATAACCAAAAGCTTTGTACGGACGATCTGCATCCGGTTGAGTTTTTCTTAATTTGAATATCCCTAAAATGGTAAGAATGTAGAATAGTAATACTGCGAATACTACATAATCAAGCAAGTCGCCATACGATCCTGATAAACATAAAATACAAGCCCAAACACATTGGTATACCAATGCATTGCCGGGTACACTGTTTTTATTCAACTTCGATAATCCTGAGAAAAATAATCCATCTTTTGCAGTGGCATAATATACTCGTGCACCTGATAATATACAGCCATTGTTACATCCGAATGTAGAGATCATAATTAAAATTGCCATTAGCAATGTTGCACCTGGTCCGCCAATTGCTTCAGCAACGGCAGCAGCAACTCTATCGTTCGTTGCAAACTGAATACCACGACTCATAACATCCGTTCCATTGGGATCGCCATGTATTGGAAGTACTAGTAAATAAACTATATTCATCAGTATATAGATTACCGTTACAATAGATGTTCCGATTACCATACTCAATACTAAATTCCTTTTTGGATTTTGAATTTCGTCTCCAGAGAAACCTATGTTATTCCAGGCATCGCTAGAAAATAATGAACCAACCATTGCTATTCCTATAGCAGGAATTATTCCCCATGAAACAATATCGTAAAAACTAACAGTTCCATTAATGTCTTTATTTACTGCATTCGCATGCCAAATGTCTGTGAAATTTGCGGTAGCAACATCATAGTTGATGCCGAATAATAAGCCCACGATAATTAATCCGAATAAGGCTACAATCTTTGTGCTTCCAAAAATATTCTGAATCCATTTTCCATTTTTAACTCCTTTAGAATTGATAAAAGTGAGTAAAACGATGCTCAATATTGCGAGCAATTGAACAGTACTTACTTTAAAACTCCCAAGTTTAAAAAGCACATTTTCTTCAGAAATTATATCTGGTAATAACACACCAGTATATTTTGCGAATGCAACACCAACTGCTGCTATAGTTCCTGTTTGAATCACTAGAAATAATGTCCAAGCATATAAGAATGCTACAGGTTTGCCCCAAGCTTCTCTAAGGTAAACATATTGCCCACCTGCTTTCGGCATCATCCCGGCTAATTCTCCATAACTCAATGCTCCCGCAATTGTGATAAAGCCTGTGATTAACCATATTAGTAATAACCACCCGCTTGACCCTACTTGCCTGGCAATGTCGGAGCTTACAATAAATATCCCTGAACCGATCATTGTTCCTGCAACAATCATAACCGAATCGAAGAGCTTAAGTTCTTTTTTAAATTCCTGGGCTGCCATAGTTTTTTAGTTAAAGTTGAAATATAGAAATAATTTTTCTTACCATCATCCTTAAATGTAGATTAAGATTTATGCAATTCGTTTATTCGCTATTTATCACTTAAATTTGCATGCAAACACTCAAAAAAATGGTAAAAGAAGTTACAGTTCAGGAATTAAAATCGATGATGGATGAAAATAAAGATTTTCAATTGATCGATGTTAGAGAACAATTTGAATTCGATACGGCAAATATTAATGGAGAACTAATTCCATTAGGCAGTATTTTATTAGAAGCAGATAAAATCAGTAAAGATAAACAAGTAGTTATTCACTGTAGAAGCGGTGCTCGTAGTGCAGCCGCAATTATGCAATTAGAAAAAGAACATGGTTTTACAAATTTGTATAATTTAAAAGGTGGAATCTTAGCTTGGATCGCAGAAATAGATAATTCACTATCACTGTAACTGTACAATGTACTATGTACATTGTATCAAGTACAATGTATTAAGATATTAGTATCAACTATATACATAATACATAATATATTGTACATAGTACAAATTTCAATATGACATGGTTTACAAAAAAACTCGTAGAAACTACTTGTTAAGTACCGACCGAAGAAAATTGAATTACGCTTTCATTAGTTCAAATCTTCAGCAACAATATTGGTCGACAGATTTGACTAAGGTTCAAATTAGAAAATCTATTGATAATTCTTGCGCTTACGGTTTATACCATAATAATATACAAATCGGATTTGCAAAAGTATTAACCGACTATGTTCGCTTTGCGTACCTTTCAGATGTATTTATTATTGATGAATATAAAGGGAAGGGCTTATCGCTATTTATGTTAAAAGGAATCTTAGAAGATCCTAAATTGAAAGGTGTGAAAAAATGGATGTTAGCTACTCGCGATGCTCATGGGCTATATAAGAAATTTGGATTTACCGAATTAAAAAATCCTCAAAGTTTTATGCAGTTAATGAAAGGTTAATTCGCTTTTCCGTAGCGGAAATCTTCTGATTCCTCAGCTCCATCAACAGTACCTTCAATACGAGCAAATAAAGAATCTGCACTTAGATTTTTGTAGATAATTCTTTGTGGATAATCGTGATTCACATTTTCGAAAACCGCCTGTTGTTCAATATCTACTAATGTGAAATCAACACTCTCTTGGTCACTTCCAGTAACAGAGTAAATGATATTACCATTTCTCAAAATCACTTTAGCATTCTCATTAAAAGTAGTATCTCCGTCTAATGAAATTGCATATGCATGCCCATTATATGTAGAATCGTCCACTTTCTTCCAGTCTTCATATAGAATTCCTTCGTCTGTTTTACTTTCCCAATTCCCCAACATCCACTTTAAATCTTTAAGTGTTGTAGTTTTATCGTCGCTACAAGATTGGAATAAAAATAATGAAGTACAGAAAAGAGAGGCCCTAAGTAGTTGAGTTTTCATATGGGTAATAATATTTTACAAAGTAAACACTTATCTAAGAATAGTTTAGAATTTACTTTTAAACATTTCTGAATTGCTTATCCACGTTTTAGCTCGAAAATAGTAATCTCTGGGAGAATTCCTACTCGTCCTGGGAAGCCTAAAAATCCATAACCCACATTCACATATAATTTCTGCTGTTGGTTTTCATATAAGCCTGACCATTCTGGATACACATATTGCGCCGGACTCCACTGCAGATCACCAAACTGAATTCCAAACTGCATACCATGTGTATGGCCAGCAAACATCATGTCAATATCCTTGTGGTTCGGGAGAATTTGAGCTCTCCAATGACTTGGATCGTGTGAAAGTAATAGCTTAACGGGAGCTTCTTCTGTACCAATCTTCGCTTTTTCGATATCTCCTTTTCTAGGAAATCTTAGAGATGAACCCCAATTCTCCACTCCGATAATTGCTATTTCTTCGTTACCAATTTTTAATGAACGATTTTCATTTCTTAATAGATCCCAGCCTAAATTCTTATGGACTACATATAAATCTTCTAGATTTTTTTGCTTTGCTGCTGCACTTGGCCATTGCACATAATCACCATAATCATGATTACCTAATATTGAAAACACACCAAGAGGTGCTTTTACTTTATCGAAAATATTAGTGTAGTCCTTCATCTCTGAAGTTCTATCGTTCACTAAATCCCCGGTGAAAAATACCACATCGCATTTTTCAGCATTCAGCATATCCACACCACCTTGCACTGCTGTTTTATTGTAAAAACTTCCAGAATGCACATCTGATATTTGTCCGATTTTTATTCCATCGAAATTCTTAGGCAAATTTGGTAGGTAAATCGTTTTACGTTTAATTTGATAATCGTAAACGTTGTTGGAAATCATTCCATAATTCATCGTTACGAATGGGAGACCTGCCATTACAAGTCCTGTTTTACTGAGAAATTCAGAACGTGTCATTCCATTTTTTACCGCAGTAATTTCAAGCGATTCAGAATTTGTTTCGTTTTCTGTATTTGAGTTTCGGTTACTGAGCGGAGCCGAACTAACTCGAATTACGCGTGCAAGCCAAATAATTCCTCTTCTAAAGTCATCGATTAATAAAAATGGAACTGCGAAAAGTTTAGAAAAATAATGGATAAAGAACCATACAAACAATATCGTTCTCAATAATCTCCCAATAGAAAGGAACACACCTAAAAATACGCCTGCAATTGTAATGGCTACAACGAACCAATAGCCTCGCATCAGCCATTTTTTCTTTTTCTCGTTTTGGTTAGGAAATGAAGATTTTACAGCCTGAAAAACATAAAAATCTATTAACAATAATATTGCTGTAACAATTAACAGCGTGCCAATTCTATTTTCCATTTATCGTTTAGCGGAATCTGTAATCATTATCAAATCCTAAGTCATCATCCTCTTCGGAAAAATTATTTCCAAATAATGTATTTAGCATGTCTTTAAATTCGAATCCTTTTTCTAAATAATTTTTACTAATTAATGAATACTCTGCAAGAGCGTGCAAAGTCAATTCCATCAAAAATAATAAAGTTTCTTCATCAAGCTTTTTAAATGTTCCCTTAATTAACTTTTCTAAACTAGGTACAAGTAACAAGTTTTCTTTGTATCCGCTGTTGCTTAATTTGTCGGTAATATTTAATTGATTCCCTTCTGCAAACCAATTAATGATTTCTTGATAAGGATTCTTTTCTTTTAGTTTTTTAGATTTTTCAGGATCTGGTAAATATTGGCTGAACAATGTTTTGATAGCCTTCCCTAATAATAATTGTGCAACTTTTGCAGGCCCTTCTAATTCTCCTTCGTATACTAATTCAATTTTTCCAGTAATAGATGGGAGTACTCCAATGAAATCTGTAATTCGAATAGAAGTAGATTTCTCTTTGTTCAAAATCATTCTTCGTTCCGCAGTACTTACTAAGTTTTCGAATGCTGAAATTGTTAAACGTGCAGAAACGCCACTTTTCTTATCGATGTATTCACTCTGACGAGCTTCAAATGCAATTTGCTCAATTAAGTCTTTTGCAATATCAAAAACTTTGATAGAATTTTTCTGTGCATCATCAATTGCCGCTTCTTGTTGAGTAATTTCTTTTGAGATTGAAATTGTTTTTGGGTAATGTGTTAAAATCTGACTCTCAATTCTATCTTTTAAAGGAGTAACGATGCTTCCTCTGTTAGTATAGTCTTCAGGGTTTGCAGTAAATACAAATTGAATATCTAGTGGCAATCTTAATTTGAATCCTCTAATTTGAATATCTTTTTCTTGTAGTATATTGAATAAAGCAACTTGAATTCTAGCTTGTAAATCTGGCAATTCATTTATCACGAAAATTTGTCGGTGTGAACGAGGAATTAAGCCGTAATGAATAACACGTTCATCAGCATAGGATAATTTTTGTGCAGCTGCTTTAATAGGGTCCACATCTCCAATTAAATCGGCAACAGTTACATCTGGAGTTGCTAATTTTTCTGTGTATCGTTCGTTTCTGTGTAACCATGCAATAGGGCTGTTGTCGCCTAAACTTTCTATCGTTTGAATACCATACCATGATATTGGATGAAATGGATCATCGAACAGTTCTGATCCTTCAATATAAGGAATATATTCATCAAGTAAAGTTCCTAAAGTACGTGCTATTCTCGTTTTTGCTTGTCCACGCAAGCCTAACAATAAGATATTATGCTTAGATAAAATTGCAGTTTGAATTTCAGGAATAACTGTATCATCAAATCCTATAATTCCATCGAATGAAGTTTCATTATTTTTCAAACGTGCTAATAAATTATCACGCATTTCAGTTTTAATACTTTTCGATTGATATCCAGATTTTTTTAATTCTCCGAAAGTTTTAATCTTGGTAAGATCTTTCATCTATTTCTATTTAATATTTTTTCTTCTATTTCTTACATAATCCTCAAACACATATTCACCTAATCCATTTAATGAACTATAGAATGCTTTGCCTCCATTAGTTAAAGTGAATTCTCGTACGAACTGCTGAAGATAAGGGTCTTTAGCAATCATAAATGTTGTAATAGGAATTTTCAACTTTTTACATTGGGCGGCCATATTCAATGTTTTGTTTACAATCTTTCGATCTAAACCCACACTGTTTTTATAATATTTCGCACCTTCTTTTAAACACGATGGTTTTCCATCAGTTATCATAAATATTTGCTTGTTAGTAGTTTTTCTTCTGCGTAAAATATCAGCTGCTAATTCTAAACCTGCATAAGTATTGGTATGATATGGTCCAACTTGAAGGTATGGTAAATCCTTCACTTCTATTGGCCATGCATCGTTTCCAAATACAATGATGTCTAAAGTGTCTTTTGGATATTTTATTTTGATTAATTCCGATAATGCCATAGCCACTTTCTTCGCAGGTGTAATTCTATCTTCACCATAAAGAATCATAGAGTGAGAAATATCAATCATCAATACAGTAGATGATTGAGTTTTGTAATCCATCTCTTCAACTTCTAAATCTTTTTCGGTTAGATGAAAATCTCCGATACCATGATTTACTTGTGCGTTGTGGATAGACTGCGTCATATCGATGCGGTCCAAGGCATCACCAAATTCAAACTGACGGCGTTCAGCATTTTTTTCGTCTCCCATACCTGAGTACGAACTACGATGTTGTCCGCGTGAAGTTTTCTTTAACTTCCCAAAAATTTCTTCTAATGCTGATTGACGAATACTTTGTTCTGATTTTGCAGTAATTGCAAATCCACCGTTTTGTTGATCATCCTTTAAGTATCCATTTTTCTTTAAATCCTCGATAAAATCACCCATTCCATATTCATCAGTAGTAATTTTATATTTCTTATCGAGTTCATTCATCCACTGCAATGCTTCGTTTGCATCTCCAGCTGTATAATTAAGTAGCTCTGTAAAAAGCTTCAAAAGCTCTTCAAAAGAGCCTTTCGGAAGGTCATTGGGTACATAAGAGCTAAATTGAAAACCACGCATAACAAAACAAACGTAAGAAGTACTATGAAAGTTTTAAAAATATGATAAAATTAGCAAAAGGAATTATGAAGAAATTAATTTTAGTATTTATCGCCAGCTTGCTTTGCGAATTCAGTATCGCACAAAGCAAAGATCAGAAGGCAATCGCTCAAGTTTTGGAGTCGCAACGTATTGCGTGGAATAATGCCGACTTACTTGGATATATGAATGGATATTGGCATTCAGATTCACTTGTGTTTATTGGTAAGCGTGGTCCGCAGTATGGATGGCAGAAGACTTACGATAACTATTTGAAGTCTTATCCAAATAAGGAAGCCATGGGTGAATTGCATTTCACACTATTAAAAATTGAATGTATCGATTCGAAAAATGCATTCGTACTTGGAAAATGGATGCTTAAAAGAGAAAAGGATGAGCCACAAGGTTATTTCACATTAAGACTTAGAAAAATAAAAGGTGCTTGGAAAGTTGTATACGACCATAGTTCTTAATTAATCTATTTTTTCAATGGAATTATTTTCATAAAAACCCCATTATTTTCATCAGAATAAATTGGTTCTATTTTATTTATAGAATCTTGTAAATAGTCGGGGTAATTAAAAACATTCGACCATAGAATATAGCGATTATTAGGGTTTGCGTATGATTGGAAAGCTGAAGTATCTCCATTCAATTCTAAATATTCTCTAGAATCTAAACTAGGGAAGCCTGCTCCAACACTAGATAAAGGGATATTATTTTTTTCTAAATAATCTATGGCTTTCAATCTTAATTTATAATATGGACGATGAGCAGGAGTTGCATCCCAGCCCATAGCTATTTTATTCGGATAAGTATAGTTTGCACCTATAAAAAAACTTGCTAAAATAATTACATACATTAATTGTTTTCTATTGGTGTATAATTCTATAAGTTGAATGCACATTATTAATGCGATAAAATAGATAGGCATATAATAACGATGTCCGATTAATCCATCAGCAAAAATTGTATTGATCGTAAATACTATTGCTGAACTAAATAAAAGAATAAGAGAAAATTTTTGTGTTTTAGTTAGTATAGTTTTTTTTCTAAGTTGAAAAACGAATAATACACAAAGTATAATCCAAAAGCTTACTCTCCCGAAGTCAATCCACCTCCAAATCATTAACATAAAATTCTTAATCATTTGAGCGATTCCTACACTTTGGAAAGAGCTTGCCCAGGGAGAATCGCTATGAAAGCCTATCCAATGGAATAATTGATAATGTCTGAATAGCCAATAAAAACAAATGCTTACAGCGGGTGCAAAGGTTAATATATATTTCTTTTCAACTTTTCTTTGATGGAAAAGTATGGCGATGAAAAATGAAAAGAGCATCATCATTCCTCTCAAAGAAATAAACGACATTGGTATTAATGCCAATGAAAGCAAAATATATTTTTCTTCAGTATAGAAAATAAAAGCCCAAAGAAAAAAGGAAACCAACACGATATCTGGCGTAGTTAATGATGCTTGTGCAAGTAAAGTTGGTTCTATAAAAAAGAGTATGCTAGTTAAAATCAAATTTGATTCGCTTACATACTTTTTTAGAAGACGAGGTATAGCAAAAGCAATTGACAACAGAAAAGGAAACATCGCCCAATGAGAAACAACTAATGATTTGCCGAAAATTTTCCAGCATATTGCGATGTACATACCAAATACTGGTGGATGTCCGCTATCTAATGAATTAGGCAGCCATAATGAACTAAAATTATTCTCATAGAAAAAATGGGAATGCCTAGAGCCAAACTGCACCATATCTCCAAAAAACGCATTGTTTTGAGATAAGATAGCAATCATTGCACTGAAAGCAATTAATATTACAACACTTTTCTTTTCAGCATTCATAAAATAAAGGAAATGAAAAAAAATGATAATTCAGAAATCCAGCCTCGAATTTATTTCGTTAGTACTCTCAAATGACAACAAAAATGAAAACACTTATTTCAAGATTATCATTAGCAGTAGTAGCTATTGCTTTTGTAGCAACAAATTCTTTCGCACAAAATATGATGAAAGAAAAAACAGTTATGGTTGGTGGTGCAGCTATGTATCCAAGTAAAGATATTGTAGATAATGCAGTAAACTCTAAAGATCATACAACATTGGTAGCAGCAGTTAAAGCTGCAGGTTTAGTGGAAACTTTAAAATCAGCTGGACCATTCACAGTATTTGCTCCAACAAATGAAGCTTTTGAAAAATTACCTGCAGGAACTGTAGAAAGTTTATTGAAACCAGAAAACAAATCTACATTAACAAAGGTGTTAACTTACCATGTAGTTGCTGGTAAAATGGATGCTAAAGATTTATCAATGGCAATTAAAGCAGGTAAAGGGAAAGCAACATTGAAAACAGTTTCTGGTGGTACTTTAATCGCTACGATGAAGGGTAGAAACATTATGCTTAAAGATGAAAACGGTGGTATGTCTACTGTTACAATTGCAGATGTTTATCAAAAAAATGGAGTAATCCACGTGGTTAATTCAGTCGTATTACCTAAGTAATATGTTAATGGGTTAATATGTTGATGAGATAATTTGTTAATAGAAGTATAATTATTAACAAATTAACTCATTAACAAATTAACATATTAAATAAAACTGGTTTGCTTGGACTTGCATCCGTCATTAGAGATGCAATTTGTAAATTAAGAAAATACACTCCATCTTCAACATCCGAAGGAACATAAACTAATTCAGTAATAGTCATGTCTTTTCTGAACGCACCTGAGAAATCCCAATAAGCTTTATGAGCTGCTAATGCACCTGCGTCTTCTTCTCTATCTACAGAAGGCAGATCTATCAATAAATGTTTAATTCCAATTTCACGTAAATACTTACAAAGTTCAGCACTTAAATAAGTTGGATTTTGACCAGAATAATTTCTGTTTAATTTATTAGAATCATTTGGTAGTGATCTTATAATGATGGCTTCACAGTCGTTTATTTTTTTATACTGAGAGATAGATTCCATATCGATTATATAATCACCATTCTCTATTTGCTTTGGACTCACTGTAATTAATTGAGCAAAAAAGAAAAATTCTTTTAAACAATCATTAATGCAAACACGATCCTTACTAATATGTCCGATACATTCGGTATGAGTTCCATTACCATGCGCATTGATAAAAAGATTTTCGCAATTTGCTGAACCACCTTCTTTTACTGATCCAACAAAGCTTCCAACTCGTATCGGTTCAAATTTTGCTCTAGAAATATGAAAAGCATTTACACCTGCTTCAGGATTAATAGCTATAGATATATCTATTCCTTTAGATAAATCGATATTTACTTTTTTTGCTTCGAATAAAACTTCTATTTTCATTATTCAATATTATCAACCATAAATAATTCGGCTGCAATTTTATCAGCCATTAATTTCCCAGCACTTGTTGTTTTGTAAAAACCATTTTCAAATTTCACCCAATCTTTATCTGTGAATTCGATAATTGATTTTTCTAAATGATCTAGTACGCTTGATCCGAATTCATCCGCAATGTATTTTGTGGAAATCCCCTTTGCAGTTCTAAATCCTACCATTAAATATTCATTAAATCTATCATTTAATTTTAAAACTTCCATTTGCATAGGTAGATTGCCTCGAACAATTTCATCAATATACTTATGATTATTATTGATATTCCATTGTCTGCTTGTTTTATCAAAAGAATGTGCCGAAGGTCCGATGCCTAAATAAGTTTTACCTTCCCAATAGGAAGAATTATGTTTAGAATGATATCCAGGTTTTGCAAAGTTTGAAATCTCATAATGCTCAAATCCGTTCGACAGAAGTTCTTCCATTAGCATTTCAAATTGAGATGCCGATTGCTCTTCATCCATTGGTTTAATTTTACCTTTCTCCACCCAATTTCCTAAAGCTGTTTTTGTTTCAACAGTTAAGGCATAAGAAGATATATGAGGAACTGATAATTCAAGTGCCTTGTAAATATTGTCTTTCCATTCAGAATCACTCAACCCGGGAGTTCCATATATTAAATCTATACTGATGTTTTCAATGCCAATATCTTGTGCCCTTCGAATACAATCTATTGCTTCATTAGCATGATGTGCTCGATTCATCCATTCTAAATCACGATTTACAAAAGATTGAACACCTATGCTTAGGCGGTTTACACCTTGATGATATATTGATTTGATAAAATCTTTATTTAAATCATCAGGGTTGGCTTCCAATGTTACTTCTACAGAAGATGACACTTCGAAATGATGATGTATTTTTTTTAGGATTGCATCTAAATCTTTTGTTGGAATAATGGAAGGAGTTCCGCCACCAAAATAAATAGTTTCTATTACTTCATCCTTTAAATAATTTCTTCTCATTTCAATTTCAAGTAATAAAGCATTAATCATTTCGTCTTTATACTTCATTGAAGTACTGAAATGAAAATCGCAATAATGACAAGCTTGCTTGCAAAAAGGAATATGTATATAAATACCAGCCATGCAACGAATTTCAACAAAATTCAATTAATTTAGCCCTGATGAGGAAGCATTTTTTCATTCTGATCCTATTTTCACTGACAGTAAGTGCTTTATTTGCTCAAAATAAAGTCGCATTACCGCTTAATGCCGGTGTTTGGACATGGGGTAAAATAAAGTTAAGTGCTAAGCTAGACAGTTTGCTTCCTGGTAATGAATTGACAAAATCTATCCAAGTAGGTAAACCTATCGATACCTTTCAACTTCAAAATGCTATCGAAAATACTCTTAAAAGTTTTGAGCAAATGGGATATCCCTTCGCATCAATTACTTTCGATTCTGTAATGTTGAATACAGATAAAAAAACAGCAAATGCTATTCTAAATTTCAACCCACACCATTTAATACTTTTCGATTCTATAAGTATTGTTGGTAAAAAGGAAATCTCAGAATTATATCTTCGAAATTATTTGTCTATTAAGCCAAATTCTTTTTATGATGAGCGAAAGGTTACTGCTATTCAGAATAGAATTGAAGAGTTAACATTTATCAGATTAAATAAACCCACTCAACTTTATTTTGTGAATAATAAAGCAAAAGTTGTATTGAGTATTGAAAAAAGAAATGCAAATAAATTTGATGGATTAATAGGAATTCAACCATCGTCTAACAATCAGAAAACTGCAATTATTGGTCAAGCTCAGCTGTACCTAGTTAATGTCATTAAAAAAGGTGAAAAAATTAATGTTGATTTTAGGAGTCAGGCTAACAATACTAGAGACATTAAGCTTTACGCGAATTACCCTTATATATTTTCAAGCAACTTTGGTATTGATGTTAATCTAGATTTACGCAGGCAGGATACTACGTTTTCTACTTTTGGTAGAGGTGTTGGATTACAATATTTATTCTCAGGGAATAATCAAATCAGATTTATTTATAGAGTTGATGAGAGTAATTTATTATCGGTGAAAAAATATGAAAACGCTACCGTTTTACCTAATAATATTGATGTAAAAAAATATTCATATGGAATAAATTTCCTGTTTGAAAAATTAGATTATAGAATAAATCCGAAAAAAGGGTTTAGTGTACAATCCACAACTTTACTAGGTAATAGAATTGTAAATAAAAATGCTAGTATTACGGATTCTTTGTATAAAGGAATAGATTTGAAAAGTACACAAATACAAATTCATATCGGATTGAAAAAGTATTTCAATGTATATGGCAAGAATGTATTGTTGATATCCGTTAACTCAAAATTAATTTCGAGTGATCAATTGTTCAACAATGAATTATTAAGGTTTGGAGGAATTAATGATTTGAGAGGCTTTGATGAGGAGAGTATAATAGCCTCTTTATATTCAATAGGAACAATTGAATATAGATACCTATTCAATAGGAATTCATTTTTTAGACTTTTCTATGATCAGGCATATTTTCAAAATAAAATACTCAACACAAAAACTAATGCTAAAGGGTTTGGAATAGGAGTTCAAATGCAAACAAATGCTGGTATGTTGCAGTTGAACTATGCATTAGGCTCTCAGAGTAATTCAGGTATAAATTTTCAGTCCGGAAAAATTCATTTTGGAATCATCAATTATTTTTAAACTTTTGCAAAATGAAAATAGTAAGGCTTGCGGTTTGTTTAATGTTGTTGCTAGTTGTTGTGTTGGATAAACCCAAAGCGCAAACACAAAGCACATATTCAACTAATGATTCTATAAATGCTATTAAGTATATCCCTTATCAAATGGATACAGATACTATTTTCTATGTATTGATTGATTCCTCTCAGATTGTCCAAACAGATACGATAAAGAAAATTGTTTTGTCGAAATACCAGGATATGAAATTCAATTTTATGGATTCCACTATAAAATTGGATACAAGAAAATATGTCAATAGAAATCTTATTAAACTTCGCAAAACCGATAATCATTGGATAATATTCATCTTTTTGTTTATCATTTTATTGTATACGATTATTCGAAATGTATATGATAAAACTTTAGCTGTGATATTTCAAGCATATTGGAACGACAGGGCAATTGGGCAATTTACTAGAGATGACAATTTTTTAAAATTGAGAAATACATTATTGTATTTTGTATTATTCACATCAGTATATGGATTATTGTTAAAATACATTTTCAATTATTTTAACATTACATTTCAGTATAAAGGCTTAGATGAGTATTTAATCATATGTGCATTTACAGGAGCATTTTACCTGAGTAAATTTATATTGATGAAACTTTCAGGCTTTGTTTTCTCTATTCAGAAGTTAATATCCGGATATTTGTCGGTACTTTCTATTTCAAACTTTGTTTACTCGATTATTATAATCCCATTTCTACTTTTTTATCAATTTGTATCTAGTTTATTTCAACCATATTTATTGGGTTTAATGCTCATTTTATTCTGTTTTAATACTATATACAAGTATTTGAGGACTGGTAGCTTCATCATAAATAATTTTCAGTTTCCTAAATTTTATTTATTTCTGTATCTTTGCACCCTTGAATTAATGCCATTGTTAATTATCTACAAAGTATTTATAGCATAGATATTGTAGGTAATAATTAATAAGAGAAGTATGGATAAGAAATTGAAAGTTAAGAGCATTTTGGTTACTCAACCAAAACCAGAGTCGGATAAATCCCCATTCTTTGATTTAGCAAAAAAATACAACCTAAAAATTGATTTTAGGCCATTTATACACGTGGAAGGCATTCCGGGCAAGGAGTTTCGTAAGGAAAAGATCAACCCATTAGACTTCACGGCAGTAATATTTACAAGTAGAAATTCAATAGATCATTATTTCAGAATTTGTGAGGAATTGAGAATCGAGGTTCCAGCAGAAATGAAGTATTTCTGTATTACAGAGGCTGTAGCATTATATATGCAGAAGTATGTCCAATATCGTAAACGCAAAGTTTTCATTGGGAAGCAAACTACAGCAGATTTATTAGAAGTAATCAAAAAGCATAAGGAAGAGAAATTTTTCTATCCATGTACAGATGTCCACACGGATGATATCCCAGTTTACTTAAGAAAAAATGGGTTTAACATCTCAGAGGCTATTATTTACAGAACAGTATGTAGCGATTTGTCTGATTTAGCAGAGGTAAATTACGATATGATTGCTTTTTTCAGTCCATCAGGAATCAAGTCATTATTCAAGAACTTCCCTGATTTTAAGCAAAATAACACAAGAATAGCCACATTTGGACCGACTACAGCAAAAGCGGTATTAGATGCTGGCTTAGAAATAAACGTACAAGCGCCTAGTCCTCAGGCTCCTTCAATGACAATGGCCATTGAAGAGTATGTAAAAACTTCAAATAAATAGTTTATAACCAATATTTTGGTATCAAATTTGTTGCAACATGCAACCCAAAGGAAAATGGGAATTATATTCAAAATTTGCATATAGGTATAATTATGCTATTTTTGGAATCCAAGGTTTTTTAGGTTGTTATTAAGGATTAAATGAAGAACAAATTTAGATTACTACTAATACTATTGATTTTAGTAGGTTTTAAGACATTTGCACAGCAAGACCCTCAATATTCTCATTACATGTTTAATGGGTTTGTATTTAATCCAGCAATCGCAGGAAGTAAAGAATCACTAAGTGCTTTAGGATTATTTCGTACACAGTACGTTGGTGTAGATGGAGGTCCACAAACGCAGACTATTAGTGCACATATGCCTATTCCAAGCATTACAAGTGGTGTGGGTATTCACATTTTAAATGATAAGATTGGTGCGGGTAACTCAAACTTGAGTTTCATGGCATCTTATGCATATAAATATCAACTAGCTACAGGAACATTATCAGGAGGTTTAGCATTAGGATTTATTCAAAGAACACTGGATGGTTCTAAATTAATTACCGGTTCACCTGGCGACCCTGTAATTCCTACAGGAACATTAAATGCAGTTAAATTAGACGTTAATGCTGGAGTATTCTTCAATACAGAGTTGTATTATGTAGGATTATCTGCAACTCACTTGAATCGTGCAAATATGGGTTTTGATGGGATTAAAGCAGGAGAGTATACAAACGTTATCCATACAAATTTAGTTGCAGGATATAACTGGAACGTATCGCCAAGCTTAGATGTTAAGCCATCTGTACTTATTAAATATTCAAAAGCATTATCATTTGATTTAAATGCAATGGCATTTATCAATCAGAAGTTTTGGGGAGGTTTATCATATCGTTTAAACGACGCGATAATTGGAATAGTGGGGTTAAATGTTACCCCTTCAATCAAATTTAGTTACGCATACGACTATACTTTGTCGAATTTAAATGTGGCAAGTACAGGTTCTCACGAGGCAATTTTAGGGTATGATGTTATCTTCAAGAAGAAGATTAAGACAGACGTAATTATCAAAACACCTAGATTTTTGTAATCATTTAAAGGGTTTTTATACTAAAACGGCATTGGTATCGTTTTTAAAAACCTTCTAAATAACATTTTTTTAGAAAAAACAAAACAATAATAATTGAAAATTATTCACATTCGTTCTTTATAATTTAGTATAATATACTATTTTTGTGTTTACGGCTTAGTTAATTAATTATATAAAAGCAAAATTTTAGTAACGCTTGCTATGA
>CAZYBY010000243.1:0-8912 GCA_964645385.1 uncultured Sphingobacterium sp. | reverse complement strand
CCTTAATATTTTTTTCTTAAAATCTAATTCAACTTTAGATAACTTAAAGTTTGCTGGTAAGAAATTTCCATTGTAATCAGTTTGCCTTTGACCTGTTAATAAACCTGAACTAATCGCCATATTTTTGCAGTACTCAGGCATGCCAAAATTAAAGGGCTTATAATTATTTATTAAATTATATAAATCTACTTTATCTTGAAGTGTTGTGTAAGAGTTTGGTGCTTGACTTAAATTCCAACCATTTATATGATAAATAAGCATTTGTTTTACGGCCTTTGATTGCAATGTATTTTCATAAATTTTTTTAGCTTTATGAGACAACATTAATAAAGGAAAATAATTACCATTACTATATACATCTGGATATTTATTTTCAAGTTCTTTTATTCTATAAACTGCATGTTGTATTGACACAGGTACATATGCTCCTTGATGTGGAGCATCAATCGATATAAATAGTCTAGTATTATGCATTAGTTCTGTAGCTATGTAGTCTAACTCGACTGCTTCTGTATCATCTATTTGTGGATCATAATTAAATGCTATATGGCTTTGATAATCTTCTGATTCCATATAATTAAGTGCTAATCTTGCAATCAATCCACCCATACTTTCGCCTATAACCACAAACTGTTCATTATTATTGGGATCAATATTTGATTTTAATAGTTCCAATAATTTCACAAAACTTAATGCGTTTTTTCTTACATCGGCATTACTTTTTTTCCAATCAACTATATATACATTATAATTATATGCCCTTAGTGATTTTAAGTGAATATTTTCAGATTCGAACATATCACGATAAATATAATGAACACTTTTACTGTCATTAAAATCATTACCTTCTAAATATATAAGTACCTTGTTTGAATTAGGATCACACCCTTTGTAATATCCAACATTCATTCCTGGTAAATCCAAATACTTATCAGGCGGCATTATTAATGCATTGCTTAAAATCTGTATATAGCTTTGAGAATATCGACTTGGGGTTTTTGAACAATTTGGAAAAGGGTCACAAGTAAACAATCCGAATTTGATTAAATAATTTCCTTTCCTAGGATATATTATATTTACAATACTGTCTTTGTTAAGATTAAATAATCTCCATCCACTTCCATCTCCGAAATCTATATATAAAAATTCTTCATCTATTGAAGTACCAGGAAACCTATACCCTGTACTTTGAAATATAAACTCTTTTGAAATTTTATAATTCACTTCTCTGAATTCTGAAGTTTGAGAAAGTGGCGAAGCTAAGAAGATCGAATTCCATAAATATGGAGATTGTAGTCTATTGGGTACATCAAAAATATTATTGTCATCCCATGTAAAAAACTCTCCCTGTTTATTAAATACACTATCCTTGAACATATTGAAATCTAAGTTCATTAATCCTATTGGAATTGTATCCTTCTTTATTAATAGATCTGCTTTATCAACTAGTTCAATCGTATTTGGTAATAGATTAACATTATAAGCTGAGTATTTCATTTCATCAAAAATATTATACCAATTAGTCCAGTTATTAGTATCAGAATAGTTTGATTGAGTAAACCACATTTCGTCTGTACTATGACCCACCAAATCATATAGAAATGGTGCACTTAGATTAGGTTTTGATATTGATGATAATAAACTTCTAAGTTCCTGATTTAATCCTCCAGTAGTAGTTTGCGCATTCCCAATCTTCATCCCTACCACCATCATCATCAATGTGATTAATAAAATTTTTTTTGTTTTCATACCATAGGTTTTTGTATGGCATAAAACTCTTTCAAATTTTAGTTAATCTTAATTACTTATAGTTATATTAAATAACCTTTAGTTATATTAATAATATTATATTATTTCAATATATATTTTTAGTATAACTAAAATAATTTTATCTACTTTTAAAGTTCGCTATTCCGTTTTAGAAAAAAAATACACCCTAGGAATATTATAGTTTCAACTAATTACGGACCAAATGGAAATCGGTGAAAAATTAAGACGTCTGCGAGTAAAGAAAAATTTTACTCAAGATTACATAGCATTTTGTATCGGAATTACACAACCTGCTTATCATAAAATAGAAAATGGTAAGACTAAAGTGAATCTACAACAACTAGAAGAAATTGCTGCAATTTACGAAGTAAGTATCGTGGAAATATTGAGTAATGAGTAGTGGGTAATGGGTAATGAGTTTGAGTATTGAGTGCTGAGGTTTTACT
This sequence comes from uncultured Sphingobacterium sp., assembly GCA_964645385.1. GTDB lineage: Bacteria > Bacteroidota > Bacteroidia > Sphingobacteriales > Sphingobacteriaceae > CAJBVG01. The sequence continues at coordinate 6,696 of CAZYBY010000243.1, read as the reverse complement.
CAATACTCAATACCCAATACTCAGTACTAATTAAAGTGCTTTCGCGTAACGCTCTGCAACTGCATCCCAATTAATTACATTGAAGAATGCTCCCATGTAATCTGGTCTACGGTTTTGATATTTTAAATAATAAGCGTGCTCCCAAACATCCATTCCTAAAATTGGAGTTCCTTTTACTTCCGCAATATCCATTAATGGATTGTCTTGGTTTGGAGTAGAACTAATTGCTAATTTTTTGTCAGCTCCCACTAGCAACCAAGCCCAACCCGAACCAAATCTAGTTGCTCCTGCTTGTGTGAATTTCGTTTTGAATTCTTCGAACGACCCAAAAGCTGAATTGATAGCATCTGCTAATGCTCCTTTTGGTGCACCTCCACCATTCGGACTCATAATAGACCAAAATAATGAATGGTTATAATGTCCACCTCCATTATTACGAACAGCCATCGGGTGCTTAGAAATATTTTTGCAAATCTCTTCGATACTAGTTGTTTCTAATGCTGTACCCGCAACTGCTGCGTTTAAATTTGTTACATAAGCTGCATGGTGTTTTCCATGGTGAATTTCCATCGTCATTTTGTCGATGTGCGGTTCCAATGCATCAACTGCATATGGAAGTGCTGGTAGTGTAAAAGCCATATTCTTGTTTTTAATTTATTTAAATTTTTATTAATAGGACAAATATATCAAATAAAGGTTTTTATTTATTTTCTCTTTTGGATTGAAAAAAGTCCTGCATCAACTTTTTGCTCTCTTCTTCCAAAATACCCTTTACCACTTCTGTTTTGGGATGTAAAATATTTTCTGTTAAGCTTGAATATCCCCTTTTATTGTCGCTAGCACCTATTACTATCTTTTTAATCTGACTCCAATAAGAAGCTCCGGCACACATTATACATGGCTCAACTGTTACATACAATGTCGCATCTTGTAAATACTTAGCCCCTAAATTATTAGCCGCTGCAGTAAATGCTTGCATCTCTGCATGTGCTGTAACATCGTTTAATTTCTCAGTTAAGTTATGTGCCCTTGCAATTATTTTGTTTTTCATAACGATTACTGCCCCAATTGGAATTTCATCTTCCTCTAAAGCATATTTTGCTTCTTTCAAAGCCTCATTCATAAAATACTCGTCGGAATAGATGGTATAGCTCATAATTAAAAGATGTAACTTTGGTAAAAATATAAATAATGCAGAAAGTATTTCTTCTAAAAGGAAAAGAAAAGCCAGTATTACACCATCATAATTGGGTGTACTCAGGGGCAATAGCGAAACAAGACAAAGGGATACAGAAATCCGAAATCGTTCAAGTTTGTAATTCTGAGGGTAAATTTTTAGCCTATGGCTATTATAATGAAGATTCTAAAATTAGAGTCCGTTTGTTAGAATGGAATGAAAATACTCAAATCGACGAAAATTGGTGGAGAGAAAAAATTCAAAAAGCATATGCGCTTCGTCAAGACAAAATTAATCATGAGGAAACAAATGCTTACCGAGTAATTTTTTCTGAAGGAGATGCTTTACCGGGATTAATTGTAGATAAATACGACGAATACCTTTCTGTTCAGTTCCTTACATCTGGTACGGATGCAAGAAAAGAAATGATTGTTAAAATTCTACAAGAAACGATCCCAGTTAAAGGTATCTACGAAAGAAGTGATTCGAATGCTCGAAGTCAAGAAGGTCTTCAAAATTCTACAGGATGTTTATTTGGCGAAACCCCTCCTTCATCATTATTCATTAAAGAAAACGGAATTCTATTCAATGCACCTATCGTAGAAGGTCAGAAATCAGGGTATTTTTTGGATCAACGAGAAAATAGAAAAAAACTAGCAGCATACACAAAAGGTAAAAAAGTATTGGATTGCTTTAGTTATACTGGAGGTTTTAGTATCAATGCAAAACAATTTGGGGCTTCGGAAGTATGGAGCGTAGATTCATCAGCTTTAGCCACAGAAGCTATCAAAAACAACTATTCTATCAATAAAATAGCATTTGATGAAGATAAAATCATCACTTCAGATGTATTCCAATACCTTAGAAATGCCCAACAAAGTGGCAAACATTGGGATGTTATCGTTCTAGACCCTCCCAAATTGGCTCCAAACAGACAAAGTTTACCTAAAGCCGAGCGTGCATACAAAGATTTAAATTTACAAGCCCTACTATTAATGAAATCAGGCGATATATTGGCAAGCTTCTCATGCTCCGGAAGCCTTAGTTTAGAGCATTTTAAGCAAATTTTAGCTTGGGCTGCTACTGATGCGGGGAAGGAATTACAGTTTTTGGAAGATTTAGGGCATCCTATAGACCATCCAGTACGAGCAGCATTCCCCGAATCTTCTTATTTAAAAGGGGTTATTGCTCGAATTATTTGAGTAAAACAAGCCGAACACTTGACAAAACATAGAATTTTTGTATATTTGCGGTGGAAAATACTGATAACGAACGAGGGGACAACTGTCCCCTCGTTTATTTTAAAGACATCCCATGAGCGCAGTAGAGGCAAAGATTAAATCGTTTATCGACGAAGCATTAGAAGGAACATCATTATTTATAGTTGACTTTAAGATGCTTCCCAAGAGTAGAATAGTGTTGCTACTAGATGGAGATAATGGCATTGGAATAGATGAAGTAGCAAAAATCAGTAAGCATATTTCTCATCGTATGGAAGAGGAAAATGTAATTGAAGGAGCACACACTTTAGAAGTTTCATCTCCAGGTGTAGATCATCCTTTAAAATTTCAACGTCAATATCCACAACATATTGGCAGATTATTAGCAGTGAGATTGAATGATGGCAAAGAGATGGAAGGGAAATTGTTAAGCGTAAATGGCGACATCATTACCATAGATAAGCAAATAAAAGAGAAAGGTAAAAAAGCACGATTTGAAGAGCTATCACTTTCTTTAACAGATATAAAAGAAGCAAAAATTAAGATCATTTTTTAAAAGAAAAATAATTGAATTAATATGAATAACATCAATTTAATCGATTCTTTCCAGGAGTTCAAAGACTTCAAAAACATCGATCGTCCGACGATGATGAGTGTTTTGGAAGATGTATTCAGAAGCATGTTACGTAAGAAATATGGCACAGACGAGAACTGTGACATCATTGTAAATACGGATAATGGTGACTTGGAAATTTGGAGAACGAGAAGAGTAATGGAAGATGGATTTTCGGAAGACGATGCATTAGAAGTTGAAATTGCAGAAGCAAAAACGATTGATCCAGATTTAGAAGTTGGTGACGATGCGATTGAGCAAGTTACTTTAGAAAGTTTCGGAAGAAGAGCAATCTTAGCAGCTCGTCAGACTTTAGTTTCAAAAATTATTGAACTAGAAAAAGACGAAGTATACAAAAAATACAAAGATAGAATTGGTGAAATTGTATCTGGTGAAGTTTACCAAGTTTGGAAAAAAGAAATGTTGGTAATGGATGATGATGGTAATGAGTTAATCTTACCTAAAACAGAACAAATTCCAGCAGATTTCTTTAAGAAAGGTGATACTGTGAAAGCAGTAGTTTTGAGAGTTGATATGCAAAATAATAATCCAAGAATTATTATTTCAAGAACTGCACCATCATTCTTAGAAAGATTATTCGAACAAGAAGTTCCAGAGGTATTTGATGGCTTAATTACTATTAAAAATATTGTTCGTGAACCAGGTGAAAGAGCTAAAGTAGCAGTAGAATCTTACGATGATCGTATTGATCCAGTTGGTGCATGTGTGGGCATGAAAGGTTCTCGTATTCATGGTATCGTAAGAGAATTGAAAAACGAAAATATCGACGTAATCAATTTTACAAACAACTTATCATTATATATTCAACGTGCTTTATCACCTGCAAAAATCACATCTATTAAATTAGATGATGAAACGAAGAGAGCATCAGTGTATTTAAAATCTGATCAAGTTTCTTTAGCAATTGGTAAAGGTGGTTACAACATTAAATTAGCTGGTAAATTAACTGGTTACGAAATTGATGTTTACCGTGAATCGGAAGAAAATGAAGAGGATGTGGACTTAGACGAGTTTACAGATGAAATTGAAGATTGGATTATTGACGAACTAAAAGCAATTGGTTGTGATACTGCGAAGAGCGTATTAAACTTATCAGTTGAAGATTTAGTAAAACGCACCGATCTAGAAGAAGAAACGATTAAAGATGTAATCAACATCTTAAAATCTGAATTCGAATAAAAATAATAACGCAATTAATTGCATAAATACGAATAGATGTCAGACGACAAAAAAATTAATTTATTAAAAGCCGCTAAGGAATTCAATCTTAGTATTGGTACTATTGTGGAGCACCTCGGTAAACAAGGTGTTGTAATCGACAATAAGCCTGCTACTAAATTGACGGAAGAGCAGTATGGAATCTTATTGAAAGATTTCCAATCAGACAAAACCATTCGCGAAGAAGCGAAGAGTATTGCTATTGGAAAATTAAGAAGAGAAGAAGTTGTTCCAACTACAGAAACTGCCCCTGCGTCGAAAAGCAAAGCAGAGACAGAGGTTGAGGATGAAATTCTTATCAAGAATGTTGTTGCTACGCCGGAAGTTATAGAAACTAAACCTGCAGCAAAAGAATCACCGAAAGTTGAAATTGAAAAAGAAGAATCATCTTCTCCTAGTTTGAAAATCCTAGGTAAAATAGATCTTGATTCAATTTCAGGAAAAGGCAAATCAGACAAAAAAGCTAAAACTAAAGAGGCTGAAGTTAAACCAGAGGTAAAAGCTGAAGCTGAAGTAAAAGTAGAGTCGAAACCGAAACCTGCTGAAAAGCCTGCAGAGGCTAAAGTTGAAAAAGCTGCTGAAAAAGTCAAAGAAAAACCAGCACCTGCTGAGAAAAAAGCTGTAGAAGCTCCAGTAAAAGCTGTAGAAGAAAAGGTTGAGAAAAAAGTTGAAGAAGCTCCAGTAAAAGCTGAAAAGCCTGCTGAGGTTGTCAAAGAAGTTGAAGCTACGAAAGCTCCAAGTGCAGATGATGTTGTAAAACCTGAAGATGTAATCCGTGCTAGAGCACAGAAGTTATCAGGACCAAACATCATTGGTTCTATCGACTTATCACAGTTTGCTGCTAAGAAAAAAGCTACTCCTGTAGCAAGTTCATCTGGCAATGCCGCTGATCAAAAGAAAAAACGTAAGCGTAAAGAAAACAAACCTGTTAGTCCGAATACTCCAGGTGGTCAAAACCAACAAGGACAAGGGCAAGGACAAGGTGGCAATAGAAATCCACATCACGATAGAAATAAAAAACCAGGTGGAGGTTATCAAGGAAATCGTTCAAACACTCCTAAAGAGGAGCCTACTGAAAAGGAAATCCAAGATCAAATTAAAGCAACACTTGCTCGTTTAAGTGGAGCTGGAAAATCTGGAAAATTTGCACAACGTGCTAAATTAAGAAGAGCAAAACGTGATGACGTTGCTGCATCTGCAGAAGAAGCAGCAAAAGAATTAGAACTTCAAGCTAAAATTTTAAAAGTAACAGAATTCGTTACTGCAAACGAGTTGGCGAAAATGATGGATGTACCGGTAACGAAAGTTATTTCAACTTGTATGAGTTTAGGTATGTTCGTTTCTATTAACCAACGATTAGATGCAGAAACACTTACAATTGTTGCTGATGAATTTGGTTATGAAGTGCAATTCGTTTCAACTGAAGAACAAGAAGTAGAATTAGATGAGGTTGATAATGAAGCTGACTTAATTCCTCGTGCTCCAATTGTTACAGTAATGGGTCACGTCGATCATGGTAAAACATCATTACTTGACTTTGTTAGAAATGCAAACGTTATTGCTGGCGAAGCCGGTGGTATCACTCAACATATTGGTGCTTACGAAGTACAATTAGAAAATGGTAAGAAAATCACATTCTTAGATACTCCTGGTCACGAAGCCTTCACAGCGATGCGTGCTCGTGGTGCTAAGGTTACAGATATTGTTATCATTGTAATTGCTGCTGACGATAGCGTGATGCCTCAAACTAAAGAAGCAATCAACCACGCTCAAGCTGCTGGTGTACCAATTATTTTTGCATTAAATAAAATGGATAAACCAGATGCTAATCCAGATAGAATACGTGAGCAGTTATCTGCAATGAATATTCTTGTGGAAGAGTGGGGTGGTAAATATCAATGTCAAGAAATTTCTGCTAAGAAAGGTTTGAATGTTGATTTACTTCTTGAAAAAGTATTATTAGAAGCTGAATTATTAGAGCTAAAAGCTAATCCAAATAAACATGCAGTTGGTTCTGTTATCGAATCAGCATTAGATAAAGGTCGTGGTATTATCACTACTGTTCTTGTAACAGCTGGTCAATTAAGAGTTGGGGATCCAATCTTAGCTGGTTGTTATAGTGGTCGTGTTAAAGCGATGTTTAATGAGCGTGGACAAAAAATCGAATTAGCTGGCCCAGCTACTCCAGTTCAAGTATTAGGTATGAACGGTGCACCTCAAGCAGGTGATAAGTTCAATGCGATGGAAAGTGAAGTGGAAGCTAGAGAAATTGCAAACAAGCGTTTACAATTACAAAGAGAGCAAGGTATTCGTACTCAAAAACACATTACTCTAGATGAGATTGGTCGTCGTTTAGCAATTGGCAACTTTAAAGAATTAAACATCATTGTGAAAGGTGACGTGGATGGTTCTATTGAAGCACTAGCCGATTCATTATTGAAATTATC
>CAZYBY010000242.1:0-2393 GCA_964645385.1 uncultured Sphingobacterium sp. | reverse complement strand
TCGCTACTAGTTAAGCTACTGGATCCAATTGTCTTAAATCTACTGGTACAACTCTCGAAACTCCTTGCTCTACCATCGTTACTCCGTAAACAACATCTGTACTTGCAATAGTACGTTTGTTGTGGGTTACAATTATGAATTGAGATTCGTGTGAGAATTTACGAATGATTTTGTTGAACTTATCAATATTGGTATCATCTAACGGAGCATCAACCTCATCGAATATACAGAATGGGGCAGGCTTCAATAAATATAAGGAGAAGAGAATAGCAGTAGCCGTAAGCGTTTTTTCTCCCCCAGATAATTGATTAATCGTTAATGGTCGTTTACCTTTTGGCTTCGCGATGATATCGATATCCGATTCCAATGGATCTTCTGGATTCAATAATATCAAATCACAAGAATCTTCTTCATTGAATAATGAACGGAACACGATAATAAAGTTATCACGGATTTGTGTAAATGCTTCCATGAATTTCTCTTTCGCAGTATCATCAATTTCTTTGATGGTATCTAGTAAAGATGCTTTCGCATTTAACAAATCATTTTTTTGTTCTTGGATGAATGTATAACGTTTGTTCATCTCGTCATACGCCTCCATTGCCATAGGGTTAATCGGACCGTAATTGTCAATTTGATTGCGAAGCTTTTCAGTCTTCACTCTTAATTGATCTTCATTTTCATCTTCGGGAATCTCTACATCTTGTAAAGAATCGATATCGACTGAGAACTCTACAGAAAGTCTTTCTTTTAAAGAAGTTAATTCCATGCGCAATTCCGTTTTACGATCACGAATAGAATTGTATATCTGTTCTGCACTTTCTTTACGAACACGTACTTCTCTTAAGTTTTCTTCTAATTCTGTAATTTTATTTCTTGATGCGTGGTAATCGCTCTCTACTTCTTGAGTAGCTTTTTCCATTGCATCTTTTTCCTCGTACATCGCAATAAGCTCCGTATCTGAATTATCATGAGTAGTCATGATTTCACTGATTCCTTGAGCTGCTGCATCGTATTCGCTTTGGTTAATGGCGATACGCTCTTGCAACATTTTTAAATTATTGTTTTTGTACTCAATCTCTTTTTCTAATTGAGAAACTTTGTTTTGTTGTTGATGGAATTGAATATTACGTTGGTTGAAAGAACCTGATCTCTCAGATAATTTATCATTCAATTCATTAAATAATTGTTGAGAATCCTGAACATGTTCATTCAATTCATCTTTCGATGCTATCGCTTGCTCCAACTCCGGAACCATACTCGCTAATTGTTGATCGTAATCTTCAATTTTACGTTGTATATCTTCCTTTCGAACAGAACTATCGTTAATGAAATTATGGTATTGTTCCTGACGAGTTTTATATGAAATTAACTCAGTATTCACTTTATTAATTTCATCTTTCATTACTGAAATCTCTTGCGTTTTAGTCGATTGCTTTAAATCTTGCAAACGATAAACCATTTGATCAATATCTCGGTTATACTCTTCAATGAAATGATTGATATCTTTTATCTCTTGTTCTAATACTTCTAGGTTCTTAGCTCTACCAATACGTTTACCTTCGAATAGTCCAACAGAACCACCGGACAAGGAAACTCTAGTACGGTTAAATTTACCGCTCTTAGCTAAATATACTTTTTGAGTATCACTTTCTTTGTTAATCCAAAGCTCTTCATTCTCATTAATAACTAATACATTTCCTAATAAATGCTTAGCTAACTTTTGATATTTATAATCTACATTGATTACTTCTAATGCAGAAACTAATCCGTTTTCTACAGAAGAATTTTCGTGTAGATTGATGTCTTTTAAACTTTCTAATACAAAGAAGTTTGCTTTGCCTTTTGCAGATTGACCAAGTAATTGAATACCTGCCATTGCTTCCTGATATGTATCAACTACGTAATAGTTTAAATAACTTTCTAAATAATTTTCAATCGCGATACGATAGTCTTCCTGGCAAAATAAAATATCCGAAAGGAGAGGAGCGTTTTTCGACCATTCAGTATTCTTCTTTAAGAATTTGATAGATTCTGGGAAACCCTCTAAACTTTCTACTAAACTCTTCGTTAAATTGTATTCATTTTGCTTTGCATCAAGCTTACGAGATTCTTTTGCGAAACGATCTTTCATTTCGTTTATCTCGTTCTCGGCCTTTTCTATAGAGGCTTTCAGCGCTTCTTCAGATTGAGTTAACTCGTTGTATAAAGCGGTTTTTTCTTGACTTAATCCCTCAAGTTTTTCGATTTCTTTATCGAATTCGACCATCTCTTCTTTACGAAGATTTGTTTCGGTATTGTTACGAGCAAATTCTTGTTCTAAACCTTCTTTTTGAATTTTTACAATCTCAAGTTCTTTCTCGTTTTTATAAATGATGTTTTGATTCGCTTGT
>CAZYBY010000241.1:0-2039 GCA_964645385.1 uncultured Sphingobacterium sp. | reverse complement strand
TTAGAATACCAAAAACGAAGAGAAATAATCAGAATTTTAATTCAGCTAACGGATCAAATCAGACCATTTTTACCTGCTTTACAACAGTATCATTCTTTTATAAGTATAATCGATTTTATTCGTGCGAAAGCTTTGTTTGCATTACGTTTGGACGCTTACCTGCCTCAAATGCAGAATACACCAACATTTCATTGGATTAATGCAAAACATCCACTTTTGACTTTACATTTTGGAGCACAAAAGAAAAAGGTAGTTCCACTAAATGGTAAGATAAACGAAGATCAACGCATCATCTTAATATCTGGACCGAATGCAGGAGGTAAATCAGTAGCATTAAAAACAATAGGTTTAATACAAATTATGTTTCAGCATGGATTGTTAGTCCCTTTGTCGCCAGATTCTACCTTAGGTATTGTGAAAAAGATTTTGGTAGATATAGGAGATGATCAATCGATAGAATCTGATTTAAGTACATATAGTGCACATTTATCGAATATGAATGTGTTTCTACAACAAGCTACACCACATACTTTAATATTGATAGATGAATTTGGTACGGGTACAGATCCTAAATTTGGAGGACCTATGGCAGAAGCGGTGTTGGAAATGCTAAATCAGAAGAATGTGAAAGGAGTAATTACAACACATTATTCAAACCTTAAAATTTTTGCTGGCAATACGAAGGGATTAGTAAATGCTTCAATGTTATTTGACACTATTGAATTGAGAGCATTATATCAACTTGAAATTGGTCAGCCTGGAAGTTCTTACGCCTTTGAGATAGCTCAGAAAACAGGATTACCATCTAAATTAATTCAACTTGCTAAACAAAAGGTTGGTCGGTCTGAACAAAAGGTTGATGACTTATTGATTGACTTGCAAAAAGAAAAAGTTAGAATTGATGAACTTAATAAAACATTACAAGAGGATAAAGAGAAAACTAATGCTTTATTAAATCAAAATAAATTATTAAAACAAGAACTTGATGAGAGTAAGAAGCGGTTGTTGAAAGATAGTAAAGCAGAAGCAAAGAGTATTTTACTGCAAGCCAATAAACTCATCGAAAATACTATAGCTGAAATTAAAGAAGCCAAAGCAGACAAAGAGAAAACGAAATTAATTAGAAAGAAACTAGAGGAAGAATCTGAAAAAATAATTAATTCCGTTCCCTTCGGCTCCGCTAAGGGACAGGTAAATAATGTTCCAAGTACTGAATACAAAATCGGAGACTGGGTACGATTGATAGAAAGTAATGCTGAAGGTAGAATTCTGAATATTCAAAAGAACAAGGCAGAAGTAGCTATTGGCGATTTGAGGAGTTTAGTTGGTTTTGGGAAATTGGAAAAAATTCTTGACATCCGCTCAGGGTCCGACAAGAAATCTTCAAATTCTACTAATAGTTATTCTGAAGCAGCTCGCGATATGTCGCCACAAATAGATGTACGAGGAATGCGAGGCGACGAAGCTTTAATTGAAGTAGAAAAATACTTAGATAAAGCATTGATGATGGGCTTTAATCAGATTAGAATATTACATGGAAAAGGAGATGGCATACTTAGAAAAATAATCCGCGAATCATTAAAGAAATATAAAGAAGTTAGTTCAATTGAAAGCGAACATGTTGATTTTGGAGGAGACGGAATAAGTGTTGTGAAGTTAATTTGAACAACCTAGTTCGTCGAAGCGTCCACGCTTCGACAATAATCAATTATTAATAAGCTTTTGATAATATGTATGTTTCTCTGTTTTTATCTTAATAAATACTGTACCTAGGATCTTTATTTCATCATTATTAATTTTTAATTCATATTCTGGAACATTTAATGTTTTCTCATATACAATTTGACCAAATGAGTTTATAATTGTTATATTTTTAATGGGTTCAGGAGCAATTATGGTTAGCAATTCGTTAGTAAATGGATTCGGATACACTAGTATTTCTTGGATTATTTCATTTTCAATTCCATTAGGAATACAATTCGCCAAACGTATTGCAGTTACTGCTTTCACACGTGGTTCAATTATATCAAAATAATTTT
>CAZYBY010000240.1:0-1577 GCA_964645385.1 uncultured Sphingobacterium sp. | reverse complement strand
AACTTATCGTATGATTTAACAGGATATTACAATATTTACAATGACTTCATTGGAAACATCAATGTGGTAACTCCTTTGTATGGTACGGCGCAAGATGCTCCAAATCCATTGGCTGGGCCAACTAACCCTGGAGCACAATCGATTGATGCATTAGCAACGAGTAATACACGCGTTTTCCAATTGTATACCAATACAGATGTTGAAGTGCGTTCATTAGGATTCGGTGCAGGATTAAATTATAAATTGCCAAGAAACTTTGAGGTAAGTGCTAATTATAATTATGCGCAATTTGAATTCGATCAAGGAAAAGATCCAGGGTTTGAAGCAGGTTTCAATACACCAAAACACCGTGTGAAAGCGAGTATCAGCAATGATAAATTGTTCAAAAACTTCGGTTTCAACATCAGTGGTCGTTGGAATACAGGTTACAAATGGGAGTCTACTTTTGTCGATGGTTACATCAACGAAGCAACTGTATTTGATGCACAAATCAATTACAACATCCCAAAATTGAAAGCAATTATTAAATTGGGAGCAACCAACCTTGGCGGTAAAGAATACCAACAAGTACTTGGAGCTGGTTTTATCGGAAGTCAATATTTTGCTTCTTTAACGCTTAACCCATAATTTTTAACTTAAAACATCTTTTACCATGATAAAGAATTTTAAATGGCTGTTTGTTGTAGCAATTGCTTTCACAGCCTGTAATAATGATGATGAGGTGGTAGCTGATCCCAATTCTTCTGACGGTCAGCCATTGACCGCGGGAACTGCGGATTTCTCCAAATATGTATCTTTAGGTAATTCGTTAACAGCGGGTTATTCAGATAATGCATTATTTATCGAAGGGCAAAAAGGTTCCTATCCCAATTTAATGGCTCAAAAATTTGCACTAGTTGGTGGTGGTGAATTCAAAATACCCTACATGAATGACAACGTAGGGGGGTTATTGTTCGGAGGGACGCCAATTCAAGGAACTCGTTTATATTTCAATGGTTCAGCTCCAGTGAATGTTGCAGGAACTCCTTCTACAGAAGTGACCAATGTATTAACAGGTCCTTTCAATAATATGGGTATTCCAGGAGCGAAAAGCTTCCATTTAGTAGCCAATGGCTATGGAAATGCTGCTGGTGTGCCACTTGGGCAGGCCAATCCCTATTTTGTGCGTTTCGCTTCTTCACCAACGACAAATGTGTTGGCTGATGCGGTAGCTCAAAACCCAACATTTTTCTCCTTGTGGATTGGAAATAATGACGTTTTGGCCTATGCAACTTCAGGAGGAACAGGGGTTAACCAAAATGGAAATTTAAATCCAGCAACTTACAGTTCAAATGATATTACGGATCCAAACGTATTTGCCAGTGTTTATTCAACGTTGGTGAATGGATTGACTTCAAATGGTGCTAAAGGTGTAGTAGGAAACATTCCTGATGTGACTTCAGTACCATTCTTTACAACGGTACCTACAGACCCCATTCCGGGATTACCCGCTGCAAGTGCAGGTCAGTTGAATACATTATTTGGTGCTGTTAACCAAATCTGTGCCGCTATCGGTCAGCCCGCTCGTTTTCAAACTT
>CAZYBY010000239.1:0-3160 GCA_964645385.1 uncultured Sphingobacterium sp. | reverse complement strand
ACTGACCAGTAATTAATGGTGTTTCTCCATATTGTTCACGATTTAAATAAGAAATTAAATTGAAAATATTATCATTCGCATACATGTTGATATTCGTATCTGCTTTTGCACGAATCGAAATCATAGCATAAGAAGAATAACCAATCATGATTGCTACAAACACAAGCATAGAAGTATTTAATAATACATTTAGTTTGCGTAAGCTGTACATCGTTAACCAATATATAGCGCCAATTAAAATAATGAACCATACAAAAGCTCCCGACCAGAAAGGCATACCGAAAACATTCACAAAAAGTAAATCAAATTTACTTGCGATTGTAATGACACCTGGTATAATTCCAAATTGAATAAATCCTAAAATACCAATTGAAATAATTGCAGTATAGAATAAACCTTTTGTAGTAGTTTTGAATCTTCTAAAATAGTAAACGAATGCAATTGCTGGAATCGCAAGTAAGTTCAACAAGTGAACTCCGATTGATAAGCCAATTATTAATCCAATGAATACCAACCAACGGTCAGAGTGCTTTTGATCAGCGATATTGTCCCATTTCAAAATTGCCCAGAATACAACCGCTGTACATAACGACGACATTGCGTAAACCTCAGTTTCCACAGCTGAAAACCAGAATGTATCTGAGAAAGTGTATGCTAATGCACCAACTACACCAGAACCAATTATTAAGATGATATCTGTAGTGTTGAAGTCTTCGTCTTTTTTACCAACTAATTTTTTAGCAAGTAAAGTTATCGACCAGAATAAAAATAAAATAGTAGCTGAGCTTGATAATCCAGAACCTAAGTTCGTAAAGTATGCTACATTTTCTTTAGATGAAGCAAAAATCGAAAACAAGCGCTCTATCATTAAGAATAAAGGTGCACCAGGAGGGTGAACAACTTGTAGTTTGTAAGCAGCCGAAATAAACTCTCCGCAGTCCCAGAAACTGGCTGTAGTTTCCATTGTCATCATGTAGGTTAATGTTGCAATTGCAAAAGTTAACCAACCGAACACATTGTTAATTGATTTAAATTTTAACATAATTCTAATTTATACCTGTCTGTATTGATAATACGATAAGCGTCGAAAATAGGAAATTATTTTTGAAGGAAGGTAATATTTTTGAGAGTAATGAGTAGTGGGTAGTGAGTAATGAGTAACCTTTATTTTTAACTTTCCCACTACTCATTACCCCACTACTCATTACCATTTCATTTTTTTTTAATTATTTTTGCTTTAAATCATTCCCTTTTCTACATTTGCAGTCCCTAAGCAAAAAATCGTTTAGAGGAATTGTCCGATGGTGTAACTGGCAACACGTCTGGTTTTGGTCCAGAAGAGTCTAGGTTCGAGCCCTAGTCGGACAACTACGAAAAGGGATTGCGTTGAGAATTGAAATGCAATCCCTTTTTTTAATATATACATATTATGCCTTTACAATTTAACCCAATTAAGCTGTTTGCTGGTTCTGCGAGTTCAGAATTAGCGGCTAATATTGCTAAAGTAAGTGGAATTGAATTAGGTGATTTGACCTTAGCTAAATTTAGCGATGGTGAAATTCAGCCTTCATTCAATGAATCGATCAGAGGTTGTGATATATTTTTAGTTCAATCAACATATGCGCCTTCAGATAACCTGATGGAGTTGTTATTGATGATTGATGCTGCTAAAAGGGCTTCAGCTCATTATATTATAGCTGTAATCCCATATTTTGGTTTAGCTCGCCAAGATCGTAAAGATAAACCTCGTGTTTCAATTGGATCTAGATTGGTGGCTAACATGTTAACTGCTGCTGGGGCACATAGAGTAATGACTATGGATTTACATGCGGCTCAAATTCAAGGATTTTTCGACATTCCTGTAGATCACTTAGATGCTTCAGTAGTGTTTATACCATATATAAAGAGTTTGAACTTGCCAAACTTAACGATTGCTGCTCCAGATATGGGTGGTACTAGTAGAGCAAGGGTTTTTGCAAAAGCTTTAAATGTGGAAATGGTAATTTGCGATAAACAACGTAAACGTGCCAACGAAATTGAATCAATGAACGTGATTGGGGATGTAGAAGGGCAAGATATTGTATTAGTAGATGACTTAGTTGATACTGCTGGAACATTAACAAAAGCAGCGAAATTAATCATGGATAAAGGAGCTAGAAGTGTTAGAGCAGTGTGTACACACCCTGTTTTATCAGGAAAAGCATTAGAAAACATTGAAAACTCAGTTTTAGAGGAATTAATTGTTTGTGATACTATTCCTGTAACATTAAAAAGCTCAAAAATTAAAGTATTATCAGTAGCGGAATTATTTAGCAAAGCTATCGCCAATGTTAACGAACACGGCTCGATAAGCGATTTGTTTAAAATTTCGTAGCTAGTAGCTGGTAGTTGGTTCCCGATAGCTATCGGGATGGTAGCTGGTAACTGGTAACTGGTAGCTGGTAACTGGTAACTGGTAGCTGGTAACTGGTAACTGGTAGCTGGTAATGATACTAACGACCAAGGACTAATAAATAGAAACAATTTAAAAATAAATAAATAATGAAAACAATCTCAATTAGCGGTTCTGTACGTCAGAACGTAGGGAAAAGAGATGCAAAGGAGCTACGTTACGAAGGTAAGGTTCCATGTGTATTGTATGGTGGAAAAGAACAAGTTCACTTTTCAGTATTCGAAGCAGATCTTAAGAACCTAGTGTACACTCCTGAAGTTTATTTCGTTGACTTAAACATCGATGGTAAGAAATTTAGAGCTACGATGCAAGACATCCAGTTCCATCCATTGACTGACTTAATTAACCATATCGATTTCATGGAAGTATTCGAAGATAAACCGGTTACTATGATGTTACCAGTTCGTTTCAGCGGTACTTCTCCAGGTGTGAAAATGGGTGGTAAATTAGTTCACAAAATCAAAAAATTAAAAGTTAAAGCTTTACCAAAAGACATGACTGACAATGTTACTATTAATATCGACGGTTTAGAATTAGGTAAAATGATTCGTGTTGGTGAGGTATCTGTACCAAACTGTACAATCCTTGATGCGAAAGCAAACTCTATCGTTTCTGTTGAAACATCTAGAGCATTGCGTGAAGCTGCTGCAGCTGAAGCAAAAGGTAAATAATCTTTACAAAAGCATAAAAAAAGCCGCTATATGCGGC
>CAZYBY010000238.1:0-2606 GCA_964645385.1 uncultured Sphingobacterium sp. | reverse complement strand
TTTCTACTTGCTCCTCTTGCTAGAGGAATGGTACAGAATGTACATGAATAATCGCAACCATCTTGAACTTTTAAGAATGTACGCGTTCTATCTCCGAATGAAAAACTAGATACGAAGGTGTCTGCTTGTTCAATTTCTGTTTGATAAATTTTTGCTTTGCCCTCCGACTTTTCTAGATTACCGATATAATCCATCAATTGAAATTTCTCCGAAGCGCCTAACACAATATCAACTCCTGGAATTTCTGAAATCTCTTGTGGTTTTAATTGAGCATAACAACCAATTATTGCTATGTAAGCATTGGGAGAATGCTTTAAAGCTTCTTTTACTACTTTTCGGCATTTCTTATCTGCATGATCGGTTACCGAACAAGTATTGATTACGTATATATCAGCATTCTCGTGGAATTCTACCTTTTCATACCCATTATCGATGAATAACCTACCTATTGAAGAGGTTTCAGAATAGTTTAATTTGCATCCAAGGGTATAAAAAGCTACTTTTTTCATAAGAACCACAAAGGTACAAAATTGACCTTAAAAGGCGAATTGCACAGAGAACTTAAGTCCAAATCTATTAATAGAATAAGGGTTATTTACCCCATTATTCCTTTGCAATTGCTCATATTGTGCTCTATATGCCGCATCTACATAACTCAATCGGTAAATAAAATCTATTCTCGCAATTGAAAATATGTTAGTTATTCCAAATCCCGCCTCTAAATATGGCTTATTCGTTAAGGTGCTAAACGACTTAGAAATTACTGCACTTTGATTTTTAGTGGTCAGTGTTCCGTAAACTCCTCTAAAGGAAACCACTTCTCTGAATTTTAGCTTTCTTATTAAAGGGATTCTATTAAAAATTAAACCTTCAAAATTGTGCATATAATCTAACGACAAATATTCGTCGCTAATGAATTCATTATAATTCATCAAATTAAAAGTTGATGATGCAAAAAATGGAGTTTGATTTCCTCTATGTACTTGTAGTAATGTAAACGGAGCAGCTGAGAACACCTTGCCAGCATTGAAGGTGTATCGAGAAAAACCTAGAAATCCTAGGCGCATTCTATGGTTTACTTTCAGGTTAAATCTGCTATAATTCAAATCGGAATTCAATACATTTTTTACTCCTACTACATATTGAACAGTGAGTACTGGAATTCTTGGGGCGCTTACAATGTATCTTCTGTTGTTATCTAATACTTGCAATTCATTCCATGCAAACCTAGCTTCTATTACGGCTTCAGTAGTGGTATAATCTTTCTGTAAAATCCCAGAATTGAATGCTGAATCTAAGGTTGTCGCATAAAAATGTTTGTAATCTATATTTTGAAGTGTAACTCGAGTTGTAATTCCTTTTTTCAATTCTCTTTCCATCCAAACTCTATTCTCAATCTTTCTATTGAATAAAGCAAAACGAGTAATTTGTGAAGTGGTAGCATACAATGAGCTTTGTTCGTTACCGAAAGCCGGACTATCATCATAATTAAACGTTACACCAACTTGGTCGATATCATCTCTTCGTTGAACACCTATTTTAGTCCATAAATCTCTAGAAATAATTTTTTCAAACTGAATATTATATTTAAATCGTTGGTCTTTTAACCCATAGGCCAAGTATCCTCTCCATATGTATTTATCGCTAAAAGTAATATTCGTTTTTCCACCTACTCTAAATTTATATCCTTCAATATTATTATACGTCAGCAAATTTAGATACGGCCCGATTTCAAATTTACCATAAGTATAATGCCCTGAAACTATTGTATAAAATATGTTTACCCCAGTTTTAACTCGAGGAATTTCCTTAATAGTATCTATCATATTAAACACATTCACATCAGTTTTTGTGAGTTTCTCGTGCCTATATTTCTCCCAAAACAAACTATCTTTTAGCAATGCATCTTTCGCTAATTTTATAGGAGATTGATAAAATTCAGCGTCCTTGGGTTGATTCACTTTTACATCACGAATGGAATTGTAAATCTTAGCAATCATTCCAATGGATTTTTTCGTTACATCTGCAAAATCTACAACTAATCGTGATTTTACAGCTAACCATCCTCCTGCTTCAGTTGGTTCTAATTCTTGTTGAATTTGAACTTTCTCTAAGAAATTAATATTTGCTGTTTTTAGAATCTCTAAATTGACTTGTTTAATTGCCCAAGTACTATCTGTAATCCATATATATCCAGTAAACAATAAATCTTTGTTGTTTTTTGGTTTTACTTTAATTTGATAACATCTATAACCATTTAAATAAGTGGTATCGGTTAAATAGAAATCATAAAAGAACAATGCATTATCGGATATTGGCGATTGAAATTCCTTGTTAAATACAAATAATTTATTTTGATTAAAATTATATTCCTCGAATGAATTCCCAGTAAACTGTGAAGTAAGTACTCCTTCTCGAAGCCCAACTGCATTGAGTTTTGAAGCTTTAATAATTTCCTTTTTACGTTTAACGGGTGAATTTGTAAAATATACATCTGAAATATTCTCAGAATAAAACATTGGTAAATTAGCTTTAGCCTCTTCACCAGCTGAAGCTTCTAAACTATCGAATAATTGAATAATTGGTTTTAATATTTTTTTCTTCTT
>CAZYBY010000237.1:0-1511 GCA_964645385.1 uncultured Sphingobacterium sp. | reverse complement strand
CCAATTGGTGCTTATGGTAGTGGAGGTCCATATCATTCATCATCTGTAGAATCAGTATTGTCTAATATACGTGGAATTAAAATTTGCTATCCATCTACTGGAGCAGATTTAAAAGGGTTGATGAAGGCAGCATTCTACGATCCAAATCCTGTAATTATGTTAGAGCATAAAGGATTATATTGGTCGAAGATAAAAGGAACTGAAGATGCTAAGACTATTGAGCCGGATGAAAATTATATCATTCCATTAGGTAAGGGAAGAATTGTTCAAGAATCTAATACGAACGAACATCCAACAACAGTTACAATTATTACCTATGGAATGGGAGTTTATTGGGCGAAGAGTGCTTCAAGATTTATGAAAACACAAGTTGAGATTATCGACTTAAGAACCATTTATCCTGTAGATACTGAAATGATTTTTGAATCAGTGAAAAAGAATGGACGTTGTATAGTGTTAACTGAAGAGCCTGTACATAATTCGTTTGCTCAAGGATTAGCAGGTAGAATTGCATCGGAATGTTTCCAATATTTAGATGCACCAGTTAAAGTATTAGGTTCAGAAGTTTTACCTGCAATACCATTAAATTCAACATTAGAACATGAAATGATACCTAATGCTGAAAAAGTTAGTACAGCAATTAATGAACTATTATCATATTAATTAATGAAAAAAATAATATCTATATCAATTCTTTGTTTTGTTTTAATTTTAATAGGAAATGCAGAAGCTCAAGTTCCAAATAAAGCTAGAAGAAAACCTGTAAAAAAAGTTGCTCCTAAACCTACCCCTCCACCAGCTCCTGTAATTGAGCCTGTGCACGAGCCAACTTTAGAGGAAACTAAAACTTGGATTATCGAAAAAATCTTAAAGTATAAGCCAATCGTTTATTTTACATCTAATATTACAGCAAAAAATAATTGCGAGTATCAGGTTACTGGTGCGGCATTTGATCAAAATGATCAATTGATATTACACCTTAAATCAGAGCCAACATCACCTTGTTATAAAGACCAATTACAAAGTATTACAATTAATTTCACTTTGATAGATGTAAAAAGAACAAACACTGTTGAAAGTACCAAGAGAGTATTATTGTTTCCTCAAGCTCTTCAAAAACCATTCGATTTACAATATTCGATGCTAAGTCAGATGAAGAAACAAAACATAGTTCAGTTTAATACTATCGTAGCATTTGATAAAGGTGCAGCATATGAGCCTAATTTAGCTACACGATTGGGTAAATCATTTGTAAAAATGTACGAATTTAAATACACACCTCCAACAGAAAAAGAAGCTTACTAGATATTTCTACTATTTTCACCTCAATTTTTAAAATATTTACTCAAAAAGAAGCCTTTAAGCGAAGGCTTCTTTTTTTTGTCACGATTATTGCTTAGAGAGGGTAAATACCCATATATTAGCAAATTATAATTATTTAATATGTTCAAAAAATACATTAAACAATCAGTAATCCTTGGAGCATTACTAATGTTGATTAGCTCTCATTC
>CAZYBY010000236.1:0-2358 GCA_964645385.1 uncultured Sphingobacterium sp. | reverse complement strand
TAGTAGCTGATCTACCCATATCCAAGATAGGGTCTATTCCCATTAATAACAATAATCCTGCTTCTGGAATGTTAAACATAGATAAAGTACCTGCAATTACAACTAAAGAAGCTCTGGGAACTCCAGCTATGCCTTTACTAGTAAGCATTAAGACCAATAACATGGTAATCTGTTGTTGTATACTTAAATCGATGCTATAAGATTGTGCAATAAATAAAGATGCAAATGTCATATACATCATAGAACCATCTAAGTTAAAGGAATAGCCAAGTGGCAATACGAAACTTACAATTTTATTACTACATCCAAATTTTTCTAGTTGAGAAATAGTTTGAGGAAGCGCCGCTTCAGAGCTTGATGTTGTATAAGCCAGTATAACTGGATCGATAATATGTTTTACAAGGTCTATTATTTTCTTTCGAATAACTGCAAAACCAGCTAGCAGAATTATTGCCCAAAGCAATAGGAGTGAGCCATAGAATTCGAAAATGAAAATCCCATAATTGACTAATACACCGGCGCCTTGTTTTGCTATAACTGCTGTTAAAGCACCATATACTGCAAATGGTGCAAAATTCATTACAAATCCAGTAACCTTTAACATGATATGTGCTAATGAATCCATTGCTTTTACTACACCATTAGCTTTTTCTCCAACCGCAGCAGCTCCAATTCCAAAGAACAACGCAAATACAATGATTTGTAGAATTTCATTTTTTGCCATTGCATCTATAATGCTCTTCGGAAACACATGTTTTATAAATTCTTTAATCGAAATAGCCGTATGTTCTAATCCAGTACTTGCATTTTCTGGTGGAAGTGCCAAGTGCATCATTTTCCCTGGTTCGAATATATTTACTAACACCATTCCTAGGAAAAGTGAAATAAAAGTCGCAGATAGGAACCATAACAATGTTTTACCTCCAATTCTTCCTACAGCACTAATGTCACCTAACTTTGCTACTCCAACTACTAGTGTCGAAAAGACAAGAGGAGCAATAATCATTTTAACTAGATTTAAAAAGATATCACTCAACAATGGAATATAATCGACAAAGCCAATTACAAAAGTATTTGTAGCATTCAAATTGCAAATCCAACCCGTCAGTATTCCAAGTACTAAGGCAATGAATATATAAAGTGTAAGTTTGTTTTTCATCTATTTGAGTAATGAGAAGTGAGTTATATTATAATCTGTATTATTAAAGTACATATTACTTAATACGTTGTACATTGTACTTAATACATAGTACAATTTGTGCTAGTTATTCCAAATTTGACGACTAATTTTATATTTTCCATTAGCCTGTTTGTGCCAAACCTGAAGGTATTTATGTGTTTCGTAAGCAATCGTATCTGTGTCACCAAACACAATTCCTACGGTCGTTTTACCAATTTCAACAATATTATTTTCATCACCTGTCAAACTAGTAGTACTATCAAGCATCGATTTTAAACCATACTCAAAAGCATTTGCATACCATTCTTTAATAGCTGTAATACCTTTAATTTCAGCTTCACCCTCTGGTAGTATTATAGCATCATTTAAAAATATATTTTCCAAAGAATCCACAGATTTACTTGAAATATGATGAGCATAGACGCTATCTAATATTTTTACGTGAGCAAGATGTTCGTCTGCTTTAAAATCCATTTGCTTTTTAGTTCCTTCACAAGCTGTGAATAAGAATGTTAGGGCAAAGCCTAATATTTGAATATTTTTCATGCTCAATACTATTTATGAATCCCTAAAATAACGAAGGATTTGGCAAATTCAAATTAATCTTATCTTTGTTGCATGTGGTACAATAACATTCTAGAAACTATTGGCAATACACCATTAGTAAAGCTTAACAAAATTACAAAAGACATTCCTGCTACTGTTTTAGTAAAAGTTGAAACGACGAATCCGGGAAATTCGATTAAAGATCGAATGGCATTAAAAATGATTGAAGATGCTGAGAAAGATGGTCGATTGAAACCAGGAGGTACTATTATCGAAGGTACTTCAGGGAACACTGGTATGGGATTGGCAATTGCTGCAGTTGTTAAAGGTTATAAATGCATATTTACCACTACCGACAAGCAATCGAAAGAAAAGGTAGATGCTTTACGTGCTTTTGGTGCAGACGTCATTGTGTGTCCTACAAATGTTGATCCTGAAGATCCTCGTTCATACTATTCAGTTTCATCTCGTTTAGAAAAAGAAATTCCAAATTCTTGGAAACCCAACCAATACGATAATTTATCAAACTCAGCTGCTCATTACGAGCAAACAGGCCCGGAAATTTGGGAACAAACAGAAGGTAAAATCACTCACTTAGTAGTTGGTGTAGGAACTGGTGGTACTATTTCGGG
>CAZYBY010000235.1:0-2957 GCA_964645385.1 uncultured Sphingobacterium sp. | reverse complement strand
TAATGGATATGCTTATGTTTCTAATAATTATATGCAAGCAGCATTTTGTGAAGCATATGGAATAGTTGTTTAGCTAATGGTAAAAATTGCATACGACCCAATTTATGCACATCCCTTACCCGAGGGACATCGATTTCCGATGTTGAAATATGAATTGATCCCAGAGCAATTATTATATGAAGGCAGTATATCTCAATCACATTTATTCTCTCCCTCTGAAGTAGAAGAAAAATATATTCTTTTAGCACACGATTTAGATTATTGGGATAAACTTAAAAATCAAACGCTCTCCTATCACGAAATTCGTAGAATTGGATTCCCATTATCAGAGCAATTGGTAAAAAGAGAATTAATTATTACACAAGGTAGTATAGATTGTGCAAAAAATGCTTTAGAAAATGGTTGTGCATTAAATGTTGCAGGTGGAACACATCATGCAGGAAGTAATTGGGGCGAAGGATTTTGTTTATTGAATGATCAGGCTGTTGCAACACATTATTTATTACATCATAACCTAGCTTCAAAAATTGCAATCATTGATTTAGATGTTCACCAAGGGAATGGAACTGCAGAGATATTCTTCAATCATCCTTCAGTATATACACTTTCAATTCATGGTGCAAATAATTTTCCTTATCGTAAAGAAAAATCATCTAAAGATATTGATCTACCCGATAATACAAACGATGAGCAATACTTGTCGATATTAAAACGTGAGTTAAATTATATACAATCTGAAGTGAAACCTGATTTCATTTTTTATCAATCTGGAGTTGATGTTTTAAGCACAGATAAGCTTGGGAAAATATCAATGAGTATGAATGCCTGCAAACTTAGAGATGAACTGGTTTTAGGATTTGCAAAATCGTTTAATATCCCAATTGCAATTAGTATGGGTGGAGGTTATTCCGAAGACATCAAGCATATAGTTGAAGCACATTGTAATACCTTTCGTACTGCTATTTCTTTATTCGAGTAATAACCAAGATTAGTATTTATAAAATTTTGATTTCATTAAATGTCCATTCAATGTATATGATAATACATATACACCTTTTTCTAAATCATCTAAATTGTTTATCGTCGCTATATCAGTATTCGTCTTTATCGATTCTGATTTAATTAATCTACCATCAATTGAATAAATATTAAACTCAATATTTTCATAAGTTTTATAGCCTAATTCAATATTTAGAACGTTATTGATAGGATTAGGGAACAATTTGATGTTATGTTCATACTTCGTATTTGAAACACTTTGATTAAGTTGTTTCTGATAAACTCTAATGTAATCAAGCTCTAAAGAAGCCTGAGTAAAATTCGAAGAAATATTACCTTGTATTGCGAAATTTATTAGAAGATAAAACTCAGCATCAAAAGGCCAAGTTTCAGAATTTTTTATAGAAGGATAATAGGTGTAATATTCAATAGAGTCTATACTGAATGTTAAATAATCTTCTGTCCATTCCATCGCATACGTATGAAATTCTGATGAAACGGTATTAACCGTAATTCCACCCTTGTTTATCGTATTACCAAAACTAGATGGAGAATGTATAGCGCTTTGAACAAAATTTTGATTACTTCCCCAATGTTCTAGCATGTCGATTTCTCCACATGCAGGCCAAGGTGTTGTACCAAAACCTTTGGTATCCCAATATGCTCCAGTTTCTTGAATATTCTTTCCAAGCAACCAAACGGCTGGCCAAGTACCAAATCCACTTGGTAGTTTTGCTCGGTATTCAACGCGACCATACTTGAAAGTATATTTAGAATTTAATCTGGCTGAGGTATATTCTTTTGTAATACCTTGATCAGTGAAAGTTTCCTTTTTTGCTGTAATACGTAGAATTCCATTAACTCTAGATGAGTTTTCAGCTCTATTTGTATAATGTTGGATTTCTCCATTATACCATGAACCAGCAATTGGTAGTTGGGTTTGATGAAACCACTTACTCGTATCTACTGAATTATATCCATCAAACTCGTCAGACCAGACTAATTGATACGATAAATTTTGCGAGTATACTATTTTTGAAAATGACAGTAATACCAAACAAACAATGACACTCCAACCTATTTTACTCATATCCCAATTAATATTTTATACTCACTACTCACTACTCACTACTCACTACTCACTACCAGCCTATCCAGCAATAGCTTCAATAATATCGTACTTTGTAATGATATGAGCATTTCCACCCATATCGCTCATAATTACAGCAGGATTATCTTTATTGATTAATTTAGAAACTTCTTCTATGCTAGCATTGCCAGAAACGATTGGGAAAGGTGCTTGCATAATAGAACTAATCGATTGTTCTTTTACGAAGTTTTTATCTAATAGACAGGCAAAAAGATGGTTGTCTGAGATAGATCCAACATAATCGCCATTTGAATTAGTTACAGGTATTTGAGAAATTTTGTATTTGTTTAATAATTGACAAACATCATTTACTGTATCGTTTTCATTGGCAGTTATTAATTTCAAATCACGATGTTTTTCGATTAAATCAATTGCAAGTTTAGGTTTTTTAGTTTCCAAAAATCCCCTTTCTCTTAACCAATCTTCGTTAAACATTTTGCCTAAATAGCGAGTACCATGATCATGGAAAATTACGACTACCACATCTCCTTCTTTAAACATATGTTTCATTTGAAGAAGTCCTGCAATTGCCGAACCAGCTGAGTTTCCAGCAAATATCCCTTCTGCACGAGGAATCTCACGAGTCATTAAGGCTGCATCTTTATCTGTTACTTTCTCGAAATGATCGATTACAGAAAAATCTACGTTTTGAGGTAAGAAATCTTCTCCAATTCCTTCAGTGATGTATGGATAGATTTCATTTTTATCAAAGATGCCTGTTTCTTTATATTTCTTAAATACCGAACCATAGGTATCGATACCTAATACTTTGATATTAGGGTTTTTCTCTTTTAAATATTTACCAGTA
>CAZYBY010000234.1:0-7065 GCA_964645385.1 uncultured Sphingobacterium sp. | reverse complement strand
CCAAACGCTCTTGAATAATTTCCATGTGTAGCATTCCCAAGAAACCACAACGGAAACCAAATCCTAATGCAGCAGAAGATTCAGGTTCAAACACTAGTGAAGCATCGTTCAATTGTAATTTGAACATAGATTCACGTAGTTCTTCAAAGTCTTCCGTATCTACTGGGTAAATACCCGCGAACACCATTGGTTTAACATCCTCGAAACCTTGGATAGCTTCACCTGGGCGAGATAAATGGGTGATAGTATCACCAACTTTTACTTCTCGTGCTTCTTTAATACCAGAGATAATATAACCTACGTCACCAGTTTTAATACTAGCTCTAGGCTCTTGATTTAAACGTAAAACTCCAACCTCATCTGCGAAATATTCAGAACCAGTATTCACGAATTTTACTTTATCACCTTTTTTAATTTCACCATTTACTACTTTGAAGTAAGCAATGATTCCTCGGAAAGAATTAAATACCGAGTCGAAAATCAAGGCTTGTAAGGGAGCATCATTATCTCCAACAGGAGCTGGAACTCGTTCTACAATGGCTTCTAAAATTTTATCTACACCTAAACCAGTTTTACCCGATGCTGGAATAATCTCTTCTCTTTTACATCCAATCAAATCTACAATCTGATCTTTTACTTCCTCAGGCATAGCCCCAGGTAAGTCCATTTTATTCAGAATTGGAATGATATGTAAGTCGTGCTCCAATGCTAGGTATAAGTTTGATATGGTTTGTGCTTGGATACCTTGTGTAGCATCAACTATTAACAAAGCTCCTTCACAGGCTGCAATAGAACGAGATACTTCGTATGAAAAATCTACGTGCCCTGGTGTGTCAATTAAATTGAAAACATAGGGTTCTCCATCTTGAACATAGTTCATTTGGATAGCATGACTTTTAATCGTAATTCCACGCTCTCTTTCCAAATCCATATCATCTAGCAATTGAGCTTGAGCCTCACGCTTTGTAATGGTATTGGTATATTCTAATAAACGGTCAGCTAATGTGCTTTTACCGTGGTCAATATGCGCTATAATGCAGAAATTTCTAATATTTTTCATTCCGCGCAAAGATAGGATTAATATGTTAATTTGTTAATGTGTTAATGCGATAATATGTTAATGAATAGGCTTGATTTTTTGCTAAAATTTTTAGTATTTTTGAAGTGTGAATCAGAATAATTTAGACGAGCAATTGGAGCCAAGGGTGCTGTTTGTAGATATGAACAGCTATTTTGCGAGTTGTGAACAGCAAGTAAACTACTATTTACGGGGTCGACCGGTTGGGGTATGTGTTTATACCGGCAAATATGGTTGTGTAATAGCGCCTTCGGTGGAGGCTAAAAGGCGAGGAGTGAAAACAGGAATGCGTTTGAATGATGCTATTCAAGTTTGCCCAGATTTAGTACCTGTTGAAACGAATCCCGCCCGTTACCGTGAATTTCATGTTAAAATTATGAATGTGCTTCGTAAGTACGCTGAAGATGTGCTTCCTAAAAGTATCGACGAGGCAGTGGTTAATTTGAGTAAATACAGGTTGATGTATAAAGATCCGGTTCAAGTTGCTTTAAGAATAAAGGAGGATATCAAAAATGAAGTAGGCGATTGGCTCAGGTGTTCGATAGGTGTAGCTCCAAATACTTTTTTAGCAAAATTAGCTTCGGATATACAGAAGCCAGATGGTTTGACGGTGATTACTCCTGATAATATCGATCAAGTATTATCCAAGTTAGAGTTACAAGATTTACCAGGCATAGCACGCAATCATGCACGCCGTTTGGAGCAAGCAGGCATTACTTCTCCTTTAAAAATGAGGCATACATCGCCTCAAGTACTTCGTGAAATATTCAAAAGTGTTGAGGGGTATTACTGGCATTATCGATTAAATTTCCGTGAGCTAGATATCAATAGTCATGAGTACAAAAGCATGCAAGCTCAGCGTCAAGTTTCTAGGGAACAACGAAGCACTGTAGAAAGCATAGAGCAAGTATTTATGACACTCTGTATGCGTTTGGAACAACGCATGGTAAAACATGGAGTACATTGTAGAACCATTGGTTTTACAGCTAGATACGGAGATAATACTCGTTGGGATGATTATTTTTCTATTGGTCAGCCCATACAAGATGGTATAGTGCTGATGAACTTAATAAAAGAGCGCATCCGTCAGTTTGAAGACAAATATCACGGAAATCCAATCTTTACAACTGATGTAAGAAGCATTGGTGTAAACATTACCAATTTTGTAAAAAATCAAGATGTGCATCCAAGCTTATTCGAAGACACATCACGCACAGACACTCTTCGGAAAACAGTTTATGAGATTAAAAATAAATTTGGCGACATCAAACTCTTGCGAGCCACAGAACTAAGTGAAAACATGATTGTGAAGGATGTGATAGGCTTTGGATCGGTGAAAGACCTTTGATTAATATGTTAATTTGTTAATCAGTTAATATGTTAATGGATTAACATATTAATCCTATCTTTGCCTTGCAAATCCCGCTATCGCCGCTTGAAATACAGAGGAGGAAAGTCCGGGCAACACAGAGCATCCTGCTTCCTAACGGGAAGACACATTGTAAAATGTGATAGAAAGTGCCACAGAAAACAGACCGCCAGTAGTAATATTGGTAAGGGTGAAAATGTGAGGTAAGAGCTCACAGCTTTATGCAGTAATGTATATCGCGGTAAACCTCAGGAGTTGAAAGACCAAATAGGTCCCGAACATGAAGCTGCTCGTTTCATAACTTCGGTTTATTCGGGATGGGTAGGTTGATGGAGATCAGGAGTGATCCTAATCCTAGATAAATGATAGATAAAGTAACTATTCTTAGTTACCGAAACAGAACCCGGCTTATGGATTTGCATTTTTTTTCTTATCATTACGTTACGTAATAAATCTATGCCAAGAATATTAATTATTGACGACGAAAGAAGTATTCGCAGTACTTTAAGGGAAATACTCGAATACGAAAAATATGAAATAGTAGAAGCGGAAGATGGTGCAGAAGGCTTACAGCTCATTAAGAAAGATGATTTTGATTTAGTAATGTGCGATATTAAAATGCCAAAAATGGATGGCATGGAAGTATTAATTGCAAGCGCCGAAATAAAACCTGACTTACCTTTTATCATGATTTCTGGTCATGGTAGTATCGATACTGCAGTAGAAGCAACTAAAAAAGGCGCGTATGATTTTCTGCAAAAACCACCTGATTTAAACAGATTATTAATAACAGTACGCAATGCTCTTGAGAAAAAAGATCTTGTAACTGAAACTAAAATATTAAAACGTAAAGTATCTAAAACCCGCGATATCATTGGGCAATCATCGCCTATTGTTCGTATAAAAGATACTATCGAAAAGGTGGCACCAACTGAAGCACGTGTATTAATTACTGGTGAAAATGGTAGTGGTAAAGAACTCGTGGCTCGCTGGATTCATGAGAAAAGTAATCGTGCAAATGGCCCACTTATCGAGGTGAACTGTGCTGCTATTCCATCAGAATTAATAGAATCGGAATTATTCGGACACGAAAAAGGTTCTTTTACATCAGCTATTAAACAGCGTATCGGAAAGTTTGAACAAGCTAATGGTGGTACTTTGTTTTTAGATGAGATTGGAGATATGAGCATGTCAGCTCAATCGAAAGTACTACGTGCCTTACAAGAAAATAAGATAACTAGAGTAGGTGGTGAAAAGGAGATTCCTGTGGATGTTCGTATCATCGCTGCAACAAATAAAGATTTATTCAAAGAGATTGAATTGAATAATTTCAGAATGGACTTGTACCATCGTTTAAGTGTAATCATTATACACGTGCCTACACTCAATGAACGTAGTGACGATATTCCAGAAATTGCTCAAAGTTTTTTAGAAGAAATTTGTAATGATTATGGTGTACCCGTTAAAAAATTCACACCAAGTGCAATGAAAGCACTTCAAGCAAATCATTGGACAGGCAATATTCGGGAACTTCATAACATGGTGGAACGCTTGATTATATTAAGTGATAAAGAAATTACCGAACAAGATGTAATCTTAAATTCAGGCGTTAATCGCAAGAATATGGGTTTAGAATCTTCTTCCCAAACGAATACAAATTCATTCGATCAATACAATAGTTATCAAGAGTTCAAAGATGATGTTGAAAAGGAATTCATCTTATTTAAATTAGAAAAGAACAATTGGAATGTTACTAAAACCGCTGAGGAAATGGACATTCAAAGAAGTCATTTGTATAATAAAATTGAAAAGTATCAGCTGAAAAGATAGAATTAATATGTTAATGGGTTAATTTGTTAATCCCGAATACTCGGGACAAGTTATGTTAATGGGTTAATGGGATTATAGTTTAATTATGGAAAATAATGATACTTCTGACAATATAGAAGTTGAAGAGCAGGATTTATATGAGCATCATCGAATAGTGGTTGATAAGGGGCAATCTTTGCTTCGTATCGATAAGTTTTTGATGAATCGTTTAATTAATGTTTCTCGAAATAGAATTCAAAATGCTGCTGATGCAGGTAACATACTTGTAAATAATCTTCCAATAAAAAGTAGTTACAAAGTAAAACCCAATGATATTATTTCCATTGTATTACCTCACCCTCCAAGAGATACAGAAATTTATCCAGAGGATATTCCTTTAGATATTATTTATGAAGATGATTATATCGTAATTATTAATAAACCTGCTGGAATGGTTGTTCATCCTGGCTTTAATAATTATACAGGTACTCTTGTTCATGCTCTTGCTTTCCATTTTCAACATCTTCCTAACTTAAAAGGTAATGTAGCTCGCCCTGGATTAGTTCATCGTATTGACAAAGATACCTCAGGATTACTAGTAATAAGTAAGGATGAATTCTCTATGACTTTTTTGGCGAAGCAATTTTTCGATCATTCTATTACTCGTAAATACTATGCTTTAGTTTGGGGTGATTTAGATAAAGATGGAACTGTAACTGGTTATATCGGAAGGAGTCTTAAAGATCGTAAAGTAATGGATATTTATGATGATGAAGAGAAAGGGAAGTGGTCGGTTACTCATTATAAAGTTATTCAACGATTTAATTTTGTAACGCTAATAGAGTGCCAATTAGAAACCGGACGTACTCATCAGATTCGTGCACATATGCAACATATAGGTCATCCTTTGTTTAGCGACGAAAGTTATGGAGGAAATAAAATATTAAAAGGAAATGCGAATGGACAATACAAAAATTTCGTAGAAAATTGCTTCAATATCTGTCCTCGTCAAGCCCTTCATGCACAAAGCATTGGCTTTATTCATCCACATACGAAAGAATACGTACTTTTTGAAGCTCCTTATCCCGAAGATATGAAAACATTGATAGACAAGTGGTCTGCATATTTTTCAAATCTTAACAATCAATAATGATTTCATTCGAAGTATTTTTTGCATTTTTGTTCTATGCAATCATCAGGCTTTTTCAATCTAAACGGTCAGCTTTATTCTCCAGATACTAAAGTATTCGGTACCACAAATCGTGCGTATCGTTATGGAGATGGTTTGTTTGAAACGATGAGATTGATAGATGGTAATTTAATGTATTTTAAATACCATATGGAGCGTTTGTTTAAAGGAATGAATACCCTGAAACTCAATTATCACAAAGCTTTCGATAATGAGTTTATTGCTTCAGAAATTTTTTCTTTAGCTAGAGCTAATAAAATTTATAAGAATGCTAGAATAAGATTTAGTGTTTTTAGAGAAGATGGGGGCTGGTATACTCCAGAGAAAAACACATTTCAATATTTAATCGAAATCCAAGCTTTAGAAGAATCTTCTTATACTGCCGAAAAAGGTTTAATTGTGGATGTGTACAACGACTTGCACAAGGACTATACCTCTATTTCATCTTTAAAAACAATCAATGCTTTACCTTATGTACTTGCAGGTGTTTATAGAAAAGAAAATCAACTGGATGAGTGTATCTTATTGAATAGAGAACATAATATTGTTGAAAGTATTTCATCGAATATCTTTTTGATAAAGGAAAATAAAATTTATACTCCAGCAATTACAGAAGGATGTATCGATGGTGTAATGAGAAAAGTTGTAATTGAAATTATTAAGAATAAAAAACTACAACTCTTAGAATCGAAACTCCCAGTAGCTCTTTTAGAACACGCAGATGAGATATTCCTAACGAATTCCATAAAAGGTATTCAATCGGTTGTTGGTATAGGAAACAAAAGATACTTTAGTAAACTTAGCAAAGAGCTTTTAGCGGAATTGAATAGAAGTTTGTAATTATGAATTATGAATTATGAATTATGAATTATGAATTATGAAATTCTAATCATGATATGTATCGGTATTAACAAATTAACCCATTAACATAACTTGTCCCGAGTATTCGGGATTAACCCATTAACATATTACCATTCCCTCTCAAAAACTCTTCAATTCCCATTCTCTTTTTACCTTCTAATTGTAAATCTCTAATTGAGATGGATTGGTCTGCGGTTTGAAATTTTAAATATGTTTTACCATCGCTTTTATATTCGCCTGGATTAATATTTAAATTTTCTGAAATTTCTATGTTATATATTTTCAATCCTAAACCTTTTAATTGAGTAAATGCAGTAGGGTATGGACTTAATCCTTTTATATGATGATATACTTCTTTTGCCGATTTATTCCAATCGATCAGCATATCGTTTTTGAATATTTTTGGAGCATGTTTCAAGTCAGATTCCTTTAAGCCATTACGTTTCATCGTTTCTTCTTGAGAAATAGGATGAACGTTATTGCTTTCAATATCTTCTACAGTTTTCAAAACTAAGTCTGCACCAATTTCCATTAAGGCATCATGTAATTCTCCAGCATTCATATTTTCATGTATTGGCGTTTTAGCTTGATGAATAATAGAACCCGTATCGATTTCATGCTTTAAAAAAAATGTAGTAACACCACTTTCTTTTTCCCCATTCATTATAGCCCAATTTATTGGAGCGGCTCCTCTGTATTGTGGCAATAAGGATCCATGAAGATTAAAGGTGCCTAAAGCTGGCATATTCCAAACAACTT
>CAZYBY010000233.1:0-6733 GCA_964645385.1 uncultured Sphingobacterium sp. | reverse complement strand
AGAGATGCAAAAAACGTCTAAAGAAAATGAGCTCGCCTAAAATAGTTATCAGCGGAGGAGGTACTGGAGGACATGTGTTTCCAGCAATAGCAATTGCCAATGCCATCAAGGCAAAAAGAGCAGATGCTGAAATTTTATTTGTAGGAGCTTTGGGTAAAATAGAGATGGAAAAAGTTCCTCAAGCTGGATATAAAATTATTGGCTTAGACATAAAAGGATTACAACGAAAACTAACTTTCGATAATCTGAAATTTCCAATTCGCTTACTTAAAAGTTTGTGGAAATCTTCATCTATTTTAAAGGAATTTAAAGCTGATGTAGCAGTTGGAGTTGGAGGTTATGCATCCGGTCCGCTACTTTATATGGCTTCTAGAAATAAAATCCCTTACGTAATTCAGGAGCAAAACTCTTATCCAGGAATCACAAATAAATTGCTTGCGAAAAATGCAAGAAAAATTTGTGTGGCTTATGATGATATGAATCAATTTTTTCCATCAGAAAAAATTATGCTTACCGGGAATCCAGTTCGTTCAGAACTATTAGAAATAAAGGGTTTGAGAGAACAAGGACTAGCTCATTTTGGATTAGACGGTAGTAAAAAAACTATTTTCATTACGGGTGGAAGTTTAGGTGCAAGAACCTTAAATGAGAGTGTATTGAATTTTATTGAGGAAATAAATGCCTCAGATGTTCAGATTATATGGCAAACAGGAAGGTTTTACTATTCCACAATTGTTGAAAATGCTGGCTCAAAATTCAATGGTGGAGTCAAGATATTTGAGTTTATTAGTAGTATGGATATGGCATATGCTGTAGCGGACGTAATTGTTGCTAGAGCGGGTGCTGGAACCATCTCCGAATTGTGTTTAGTTGGGAAGCCAGTAATACTCGTTCCTTCGCCTAATGTGGCTGAGGATCACCAAACTAAAAACGCAATGGCCTTGGTAAAACATCAAGCCGCGGTGCTAGTAAAAGATGTAAATGCTGTGAAAGAATTAATCCCAACAGCATTGGATTTATTAAAAAATAATTCGCAAATGGAAACACTTGCGACTGCCATAAAAAAATTAGCAATGCCAAATGCAGCTGATGTTATCGCAGAAGAGGTGTTGAAATTAGTAAAAAGATAAAATGAAGTTAGAACATATTCACAGAGTTTACTTAGTTGGAATCGGTGGCATCGGCATGAGTGGCCTTGCTCGCTACTTCAACAAACGTGGATGTGTTGTCGCAGGTTACGATCGTACACCAACCGTGTTGACAAGAGAACTTGAGTCGGAAGGAATTGCAGTAACTTACATCGACGAAGTTTCTGAAATTCATTCAGAATTTTTAGTTCACGATCCAGGAACATTGGTGATTTTTACACCAGCAATTCCGAAGGATAGTGAAATATTCAATTACTTTTCGAATTACGATTTTGTCTTGAGAAAACGTTCTCAAGTTTTAGGCATCATTTCAGAAGGTTCGTTTACCATAGCCGTAGCAGGTACTCATGGCAAAACAACTACCTCTTCAATGATTGCTCATTTGTTAAAAGATTCGGGTTACGATTGCTCTGCATTCCTTGGAGGAATTGCAAGTAATTACCAATCGAACGTACTCTTTGGAGATAACAATGTGATGGTAGTGGAAGCTGATGAATTTGATCGTTCATTTTTAACACTTCATCCGGATTTAGCAATCGTGACTTCCATGGATGCTGATCACTTGGATATTTATGGTGATAAAAACCATATCGAAGAGTCGTTTAGATTATTCGCTTCGCAAGTGAAACGAACTGGTAAATTGATTTACAAATATCAATTGCCAATTAAACGAGATGGAATTACCTACGGGTTAAATTCTAGTAGCGCTGATTATACAGCACATAATATCCGAATCGAAAATGGAACTTTCATTTTCGATTTTAAAAATGGTACAAAAGAAATTAAAAATATTGAATTAGGAATCGCAGGATTTCATAATGTTGAAAATGCAACAGCAGCAATTATTGTAGGAATACAATTAGGAATTGCTGATGATAAAATAAAAGCAGCACTGAAAAATTTTAGAGGTGTAAAAAGACGATTTGAATATATCGTGAAAGATGATACACATGTGTATATCGACGATTATGCTCATCACCCGGAAGAATTAAGAGCTTGCTTGAATTCAGTTCGCCAATTATATCCGAACAGAAAACTAACTACGGTTTTTCAACCGCATTTATATTCTAGAACTCGCGATTTCGCTGCAGGTTTTTCGGAAGTATTATCAAATTGCGATGAATTGATTTTGTTAGACATTTATCCAGCAAGAGAATTACCTATTGAAGGTGTAAGTGCTGAAATGATTTTGGATAATGTAGAATTGGAAAATAAAATGATGTGTACGAAACAAAATTTAGTTTCTATACTATCAGAAAAAAATATAGATGTTTTGTTAACCGTTGGAGCTGGAGATATTGATACGTTAGTAGATCCGATCCGACAAATGTTGGCTAAATGAAAAGGTTCAATTGGAAACTAGTTGGTATTGTTTCCTTGTGGATTATAGGCTTGGGTGCAGTAGTTACATCATTAGCCTTTACTGAAATTAGACAACAACACGTTCTTTGTAAAAAAATAGAAATTAATATCAATCGCGAGGATGAAAATTATTTCATCAATAAACAAGATGTATTAAAAATTCTTTATTCAACAGGAGATTCATTAGTAGGTACGCCAATTCAACGCATACCAGTGAGCTTGTTGGAGCGTTTAATTAAGTTGAATAAATATGTTGAAGACGCAGATATCTTTATCGATATCAAAGGTAAACTTCAAGTAAATGTTCATCAACGCAAACCAATGTTGAGAATAATGAATTCAGCATCTCAAAGTTTTTATATTGATGAAAAAGGAGGGAAGATGCCATTATCACCTTTGTATACTGCCGATGTGCTTATTGCTAACGGAAGTATTGCAGAGCTTTATGATGGAAAAAATGATAGTGTGAATTCTGCAATTTTAAAATCATTATTCTATCTATCTAATTTTATTCGCGCTGATAAATTTTGGTCTGCACAAGTAGAACAAATTTTTATAGAACCTAATCAGGATATTGTATTGATACCAAGGGTAGGAGATCATAAAATAATATTTGGAGATACGAGCAATGCCACTGAGAAATTTGAAAACTTAATAGTGTTTTATCAGAAAGCATTACCAAAAGTTGGATGGGAAACATATCATACCATCAATGTAAAATTCAAAGGACAAATTGTTTGTAGTAGAAGAGATAAGGCAGAATTACCGATGATTACCTTAAACGATAGTTTAAGAAGCACAGTAGATTCTGTAGGCATAAAAAAGTATTTAAAAAATTAATAATAATATGGAAAATTCGGATATCGTAGTTGGATTAGACATCGGAACAACAAAAATTTGTGCTATTGTTGGCTTGCGTAAAGAACATGGCAAAATAGAAGTATTAGGTATGGGGAAGGCTGAATCAGCAGGTGTTTCCAGAGGTGTTGTTACTAATATCGAAAAAACAATCAAAGGCATTAAAGCTGCAATTGAAGATGCTTCTATAAAAGCTAATTGTGATATTTCTGAAGTAGTAGTAGGTATCGCAGGGCAACATATTAAGAGTTTACAACATCGTGGAATTATTGTAAGAAATTCTACTGAAGATGAAATTAACAGAGCAGACGTTGATCGTTTAATAGAAGATATGTATCGATTGGCAATGCCTCCAGGTGAGAAAATTATCCATGTTTTACCTCAAGAATTTACAGTGGATAATGAACAAGGTATTCTTGATCCTATTGGTATGTCTGGTATTCGTTTGGAAGCAAACTTCCACGTAATTACTGGTCAAATTACTGCTGCTAATAACATTATCAAATGTATTGAGCGTTCGAATTTAATGACTACTGATATGGTATTAGAGCCATTAGCTTCTGCAGATGCTGTGTTGAGTGATGAAGAAAAAGAAGCAGGTGTGGTATTAGTCGACATCGGTGGTGGTACTACAGATATTGCAATATTCTACGAAGGAATTATCAGACATACTGCTGTTATTCCTTTCGGAGGAAATAGTATTACAGAAGATATTCGTGAAGGATGTGCAGTAATGAAAAACACTGCAGAAGCATTGAAAGTGAAATTCGGTTCGGCTCTTGCTGATGAAAATAAAGATGAAGAAGTTATATCTATTCAAGGATTAAAAGGACGTGAGCCGAAAGAAGTTTCCGTGAAGAATTTAGCTTATATCATTCAAGCTAGAATGGAAGAAATTCTAGAGCAAGTGAAATATGAAATTCAAGCTTCAGGATTCGAAAAGAAAATTAGAGCAGGTGCCGGTATCGTAGTAACAGGTGGAGGTGCGCAATTGAAACACGTAACACAATTAGTAGAGTACATTACAGGTATTGATGCTCGTATCGGTTACCCTAATGAGCATCTTGCTAAAACTAATTTCGAAGATATTAAAAGCCCAATGTATTCAACAGGTATAGGACTTGTGATAAAAGGTTTGCAATACTTAGAAATGCAAAGAGAAAAAGAAAAAAGAGCAGCGAAAGGACAACCGATTATCGATATTAAAGAAGCAAAAGAATCGAAGGTTGAACGTGAGAAAACACAAGGTCATTCTTTCTTACAAGGATTCCTTAAAAAGAGTGAAAGCTTCTTCTTAAGAGATGTAGAAAATATTGACGACGATAAAAATTTTACTAAGTAACATATAAAACAACATAAGACATGAAATTCGAGATGCTGAAAGACAAATCATCAATTATCAAAGTAATTGGTGTTGGTGGTGGTGGTGGAAACGCTGTCAATCACATGTACAATCAAGGAATCGTAGGAGTAGATTTCATCATCTGTAATACAGATGCTCAAGCATTGGAGTTAAGTCCGATCCCGAACAAAATACAATTAGGAGCAAGCCTTACAGAAGGTAGAGGTGCTGGTTCTATGCCAGAAGTTGGAAAGAACTCTGCTATCGAATCTATCGATGATGTAAAAGAATTATTAGGCACAACTACTAAAATGATATTCATCACTGCTGGTATGGGTGGTGGTACAGGTACAGGTGCAAGTCCGATTATTGCGCAAGCAGCAAAAGAACTTGGTATCTTAACTGTAGGTATCGTTACAACTCCATTCAACTTTGAAGGGAAAAGAAGAAAACAACAAGCCGATGAAGGATTAGAAGCATTCAAAAAACACGTAGACACATTATTAGTAATCTCGAACGATAAACTACGTGAAATGTATGGCAACTTAACTTTATCAAATGCATTTGCTGAAGCTGATAATATTTTAACAACAGCAGCAAAAGGTATTGCAGAGATCATCACTGTTCCAGGTTATATCAACGTTGACTTTGAAGATGTTAAAACGGTAATGCAAAATAGTGGTGTAGCCATTATGGGTTCTGCTTCTGCAGAAGGAGAGGGCAGAGCATTTAAAGCTGTTCAAAACGCATTAGCTTCTCCATTATTAAATGATAATGATATTGAAGGTGCTCGTTACATTTTATTAAACATTACTTCTGGAGAAGAAGAAGTTTTAATGGATGAGGTTTCTGAAATTACAGATTATATTCAAAACCAAGCAGGACTTACTGCTGACATTATATGGGGAAATTGCTACGACGAATCTTTAGGTGATAAAATCTCTGTAACGCTTATTGCTACAGGGTTTCAAACAAAAGAAGAAAAATTTTCGAAAGCATCTCCAAATGTTGAGAAAAAAGTGATTCCATTATCAATTGAAAATAATCCAACAGTTGAAGCGGTTATTCCAAGCATCAATATTACAATCGAACAAAATAATGAAGTTGTTTCTTCGGTAAATAGAATTGATGATATTGTTTTAAAAGGTGAAGAAGAGAAAATTGATGAAGTAGTAATGCAAGAGCCCAAGGCCGAAAAAATCGAACCGGTTGAGGAATCATTAGCAGTTCGCAAAGCGCCACCAATGGTTTTGAAAACGCATATTGTTGAAGAGTCTGAGCAAACTACTTTCATCAAAGAAGATGTAAGAAAAGAAGCTCCAGCATCAACAAAACAAGTTAATTTATTCGACTTCATTCCAGCACCAGAGCCTAAACAAGAGCCAGTGATTGAGCAAGAGCCATTTCGTTTGTTAGA
This sequence comes from uncultured Sphingobacterium sp., assembly GCA_964645385.1. GTDB lineage: Bacteria > Bacteroidota > Bacteroidia > Sphingobacteriales > Sphingobacteriaceae > CAJBVG01. The sequence continues at coordinate 606 of CAZYBY010000233.1, read as the reverse complement.
TAAAGAAAACGTAGAGTTTACAATTATCAACAAAACTCCAGCACAATCGGAAGAAGCGGATGAGTTGGAAGAGCAAATGAGAAAAAATAAAGAGCGTATTAATAGATTAAAAGAATTGAGTATGCGCTTGAGAACACCGAATGGTGTAAATGATTTAGAGAGTGAGCCTGCTTATTTACGTAAAAAACAAGCATTGGATAACACTCCTTTATCTACAGAATCTCAAGTTTCACGTTATACCTTAAATGATGATAACGGACAACCTCAAATTCGTCCAAATAATCCATTTTTACACGATAATGTAGATTAATTGTACAAAATTAAAGATAGCCGTAAGCGTTATTCGGGAAACCGGGTGGCGCTTTTTTTATCAAGTACAAATTCGTATTCTTGCCAAATAAGTATTTAAAACCCCTTAAAACGTTGGATTTATTTAATAAACTATCAAATCGTGGCCCACTTGGTCAGCACCAAAAGATGGCACACGGATATTTCACATTCCCTAAATTAGAAGGTGAAATCAGCAACCGAATGGTATTTCGTGGAAAAGAGCACCTAGTATGGAGCTTAAATAACTACTTAGGTTTAGCAAATCATCCAGAAGTT
>CAZYBY010000232.1:0-1711 GCA_964645385.1 uncultured Sphingobacterium sp. | reverse complement strand
GTTCAAGTTATTCCACATATTACAGATGAGATTAAACGTAATATGAAATTACTAGGTGATTCTGGTAATTATGATATTGTTATCACTGAATTGGGTGGAACTGTTGGCGATATTGAATCTCTTCCATACATAGAAGCTGTTCGTCAGTTTAAATGGGAAGTAGGAAACAATAATGCTATAGTTATTCATTTAACGTTAATTCCATTCCTAGCTGCTGCTGGTGAGTTGAAAACTAAACCAACTCAACATTCAGTAAAAATGCTTTTAGAGTACGGTATACAACCGGATATTTTAGTTTGCCGAACAGAACATTCTATTAATCAAGAAATCCGCAAGAAAATTGCTTTATTCTGTAATGTAAACATTAATTCAGTAATTGAATCTATCGATGCATCTACGATATACGATGTTCCATTATTGATGTTGAAAGAGAACTTAGATAAAACAGTTTTAACTAAGCTCAAATTACCTTTAAATGGCGAGCCTGATTTAGATTCATGGAAAGACTTTTTAGGTCGACTTAAAAATCCTACTAAAGATGTTAAGATTGGGTTAGTTGGTAAATACGTAGAACTTCCAGACGCTTACAAATCAATAACAGAATCATTTATTCATGCAGGCGCTGCAAATGAATGTAAAGTTCAAGTAGAATATATTCACTCTGAAAATATTAATGAAGCCAATGTAAAAGAGAAACTGAGTCATTTACATGGTGTACTTGTTGCCCCAGGCTTTGGTAGTCGTGGTATTGAAGGTAAATTAGAAGCAATTCGATATGTAAGAGAAAACAATATACCATTCTTCGGTATTTGTTTAGGTATGCAATGTGCTGTAATTGAGTTTGCTAGAAATGTATTGAAAATGAAAGGTGCTCACTCAACAGAAATGGATGAGGTTTCAAAATATCCAGTTATTGATATGATGGAAGAGCAGAAAAAAATCAAAAACAAGGGCGGAACCATGCGTTTGGGATCTTATGTTTGTGAAATCCAAAAAGGATCTAAAGCATATCAAATATATGGTAAAGCTCGTATAAAAGAGCGTCACCGTCATCGTTACGAGTTTAATAACAAGTATATCAAACAATTCAATGATGCAGGTATGATTACTTCTGGAACAAACCCTGATACTGGTTTAGTAGAAATTGTAGAACTGAAAAACCACCCTTTCTTTGTTGGTGGGCAATTTCACCCAGAATTAAAGAGTACTGTAGCTAACCCTCACCCACTTTTTGTGAAATTCGTTGAGGCAGCATCAGAACATAAATACGGTAAGAGGAAATAATTGCTTTTACAGCTATTAATCATTAGGTTTGCAGCCTATTTTAAGATAAGAGATGGACAGAAATACCTTTACAGGGCTATTAATTATAGCCGTTATTTTAATTGGTTTTAGTTTTTACCTACAACCTTCTGAACAAGAATTAAATCAATACAAAAAAGACACAGATTCTTTAAATAAAGCTAAGACTGAAGTTGCTATTGCTGATACTTCAAAAGCTTCGGTTAATGATTCAAATGCAGCGCAATCTGTTTCTACTATTAATGTAGACACAAATGGTTTATTTGGTACTCAAAAAGCTGGTGCTGAAGAATTCACTACGATTGAAAACGAGAAAATTAAAGCTACCATTAGCAATAAAGGTGGTCGTGTTTACTCTGTTGAACTTAAAGAATACAAAACTTGGGATCAAAAAGCTTTGAAATTGTTT
>CAZYBY010000231.1:0-9386 GCA_964645385.1 uncultured Sphingobacterium sp. | reverse complement strand
TTCTCGTATCCGTTCGCCCATTTTTCTACTTCTGGACCTGTCGTAATTTCTTCACCACCTTTATATAATCCATAATGTTGAATAGAGACAAAACTATTAGGATTATTTTCTGCAATTTTTGACACCATCCCTCCTTTTTCTCCATTTTCATCTATTCCAATGAAAAGGATTTTACTACCCTTATCCCATGAACCATCATAGCTCGATGTTGGGTTAAACATTGCAGTCCAGGCTTCATAACTAGACTTGTCCTTTAATCCAAGCATCAAATCGTATACTTTGCTTACTGGAGCATTGATGCTAATGTTGAATTGTAATTTTTTCATTTGTATTTATTAGAATAAAATTGATTGTTAAATAAAAATTCATCTCGCTTAATATACTTCAGCCTATACGATCACAGGACTGTAACTAAGCACTATTGCCCCAGAATCAAAAACTTTTGTACCAGAAAGCCTGAATTGCGATTTTACTTCTACATCATCGAAAAGTTGTAAGCCCTTACCTTCTATAATTGGATGAATACATAGTTGAAATTCGTCGATAAGCTTAAGGTTTAGTAGTTGAATAATCAAACTTCTACTTCCAATTAAGACATCTTTTGAAGATTGTTTTTTAAGTGCTAAAACAGTACTTTCTAAATCAGTAGAAGCAACACTAGCACTCTCCCATTCTATATCTTGTAGAGTATTTGAAAATACAAGTTTCGGAATTCTGTCAATTGCTTTTGCGAAATCATTCATTGATTGCTCATCTGATGGTTCATTTAAAAAAGCTTTCCAAAATTTCATCAACTCAAACGTCTTGCTTCCGTACAAAATAACACTTCCCGAATTTATCAAATCTGTATAATGTTGATGTAAAGCTTCATCAGGAATTCCTGCTGTATGATCGCAGTTTCCATCGATAGTCATATTAATTGCTGCTATAATTTTTGCCATATTGTTTGACTAATTGATTATTTGACTACTTGACTACTTGACTACTTGATTGCTTGACTAATTGACTATTTGACTAAAGATAGATTAGCAAGCTCCTTTTTTCTGCACCTTTTTATAAATTACTTTACCGTTACGTTCTATGTAATCGCCAGCAATAATTGGATATAAATATTTAGGAGCTTTGGTAACACTTCGGCTTCGTATAATTATTTTATCATTTACAGATAAGCTATGTAATTGATCGTATTCTCTTTTTAAACTTGTGTTTTTCTTATTCAAGAATTCTGGTCCGATAGCAAGAATATAATCTTCCCCGTCAATATTAACCATTACACCATAACCTAATCGAGAACCTGAAGGAAGTGTTAGCGAAGTTATAGTTCCTTCCATATTAGCGAAATTTTTAACTGATCTTGAAATTTTACTAGCACTAAATTGCACTTTTTTACCAGCAGGTGACGCCTCCCATTGTCTAAAACTTTTCCCCTCTGGAGTTGCCTCCCATTTTTTCATAGCATCACTTTTATTATATGGAGTAGTAAATGCTAATCCAACAAGTATAAAAAATAGCGTCAGTATGTAATGATGTTTTTTCATGGTATAACTGTTTATCTATAAAAAAATGTGAGTCTAATGACTAATGTACGCTTAGAATTTTGCTAATATTACAAATGCTTGTAATATTTTGGTTGCTATTCTCTTATACACCGCTAAGCAGACGACCTTTTATGTTGATTGATTGCCAGCATGAATTACGCAGAGACCTAACTACCGAAGGATATCGGGATTGATTTTATGTTAATTAAAAGATTGCAATCATTTACAAAATGAATGAGTCGCAGACCCTAAAACTAAAAGTTAAAAACTGACCAGATTATTCAAATTACCGAATTGTTCAAATTGGCTCATTAATTTTCTCTTACCAACAAGTTCTCCGAAAGTTTCACGAGCAATGCTTTTGCGTTTGTATTACCTTTTACTTTTTCTAAGATCGCAAATGCTTGGTTGGCGTATTCTTTGATTTTATTTTCGGTAAGTTCTGGAATATTTAGTTGATTGTAGATTTTGGTAATAGCTGAAACTTTATCTTCAGCTTTAAATACTTGTAAGTTTTCCCAGTATTTTAACTCTTCTAATTGTTTACCTTTGGCTAAGGCGTGAGCCTCAATCCATAGGAAAGTTTTCTTATTTGCAATAATATCTCCTCCAACTTGCTTCCCAAATTTTTCGGGATTAGCGTAAACATCTAAATAATCGTCTTGGAGCTGAAAAGCTATCCCCATAAGCCTACCAAACTCGTAAAGCATTTGAGCTTCTTCAGCAGGCGCATTTGCAATAATAGCACCCATTTCTAAACTGCATCCTAGTAGTACAGCAGTTTTCAATTCAATCATCTTAATATACTCTTCAACCTTAACATCTTTTTGAGTTTCAAAAAGCATGTCGATTTGTTGCCCTTCACAAACTTCAACTGCCGTTTTATTGAACAAACGAAGTAGGTCTGCTAATATTTCTTTCGGATAATTTACCAAATGCTCGTAGGCCTTAACCAGCATAACATCACCAGACAAAATTGCTGTATTATGATTCCATTTCTCGTGAACTGTTGGCTTTCCTCTACGTATCGGTGCTTCATCCATAATATCATCATGTATTAAACTAAAATTATGAAATGTTTCTACCGCAATTGCCGCATCTAAAGCTTCCTCATGGTTATTTGAATACAAGTGATGCGCCAACAACACTAATACTGGTCGCATTCTTTTTCCTCCTAATGACATGATATAATCTAATGGATCATATAGTTGTTGAGGGAATTTAGAATATTTCTGTTCTTGTATTCTTTTTGAAACGAGTTCTTGTAGTTCAACAATTTTTTGCATTGATATTATCTTCTTCTTTTTGATTTAAATGTTCTTTCCGATTTCTCAGTATTTTTAGCTGCTTTTTTGGTGAAGTTCAAAGGTGCATCCTCAGTGATTAGTTCAAAATCAATTTGTTTTTTAGTGATCTCTACTTTCTTCACTCTAATTTTCACTTCATCGCCTAATTGATATTTACGTTTGAACCTTTGCCCTACAATACAGTAGTTCTCAGGATCCAACACATAAAAATCATCGTTAATATCTCTCAAGCGTACCATACCTTCGCATTTGTTTTCAATAATTTCCACATAAATGCCCCACTCTGTTACGCCCGAAATTATACCAACATACATTTCCCCTACTTGTTCTGATAAAAATTCAGCTTGCTTGTATTTCGTAAATAATCGCTCAGCATCGGCAGCTCTTTTTTCCATTTGAGAGGAATGCAAACACATTTTTTCATACATCTCAGCATCTACACTCGACTTCCCATCTAAGTAATGTTGCAATAATCGATGTGCCATTACATCAGGGTATCTTCGAATTGGTGAAGTAAAGTGAGTATAATAATCGAATGCTAAACCGTAGTGGCTAGTTTTCTTAGTCGTATAAATAGCTTTCGCCATAGAACGTATAGCCAGTTGTGTTAATACATTCTGTTCTTTTTTACCCTCAACATCCGCCATTAATTTATTTAATGATGTTGAAATTTCTTTATGATTTTTAGTTTGAACTTTATACCCAAATCTACCCGCAAACTTTGCGAAGCCTTGTAAAACCTCTTCGTTTGGAGCATCGTGAACTCTATAAACAAATGTAAGCGCCATTTTCTTTTTGCCTTTAGTAGCAATAAATTCAGCAACTTTACGATTCGCTAACAACATGAAATCTTCAATTAATTTATGTGCATCGTTTCGCTCTTTTACATATACTCCAATAGGCTTACCCGTTTCATCGAGCCTGAATTTCACTTCAGTTGTTTCGAAATTTATCGCTCCATCTTTAAATCTTTTCTCACGTAATGCGTATGCTATTGTGTTCAATGTAATCAGCTCTTCAGCATAATCTCCTTCTCTATTCTGAAGAATATCCCATACTTCTTCATAAGCATATCTTCTTCTCGAATGAATAACAGTTCTTCCAAACCATTGCTCTAATACATTTCCTTTAATATCCATTTTGAATACCGCAGAGAAACATAATTTATCTTCATTAGGGCGTAATGAACAAAGTTCGTTTGATAATTTTTCTGGTAACATTGGAATTACTCTTCCTACTAAATACACCGATGTTCCTCTGTTTTCAGCTTCCTTATCTAATGCCGTGTTTGGTCGCACATAATGAGAAACGTCGGCAATATGAACACCTACTTCGTAATTACCATCATCTAATTTCTTAAAGGATATAGCATCGTCGAAATCTTTAGCATCTACCGGGTCGATGGTTATGGTTAAGGTATCTCGAAAATCTCTACGAGATGCAATTTCTTTTGGATCCATTTTTTCAGAAATGGCTTTCGACTCCGCTTCAACTTCTTTAGGGAATTCTAATGGAAATCCATATTCCGCTAAAACAGCATTCATCTCTGTTGCATTCTCACCTTGTTTTCCTAATACTGCAATAATCTCACCTACCGGATTCTTTGCACCTTCGGGCCATTCTGTAAGTTTAGCTACGGCTTTATCTCCATCTTTCGCTCCATTAAGTTGATCTAATGGAATGAAGATATCGTGCAACATTTTACGATTATCGGGAACTAAAAATGCTACTCTCGGAGATACTTGCACAATTCCTGTAAATTCTGTTTTAGAACGATGAAGTATTTCCAACACTTCTCCCTCTAAATATTTTCCACTTCGTTTAGCGTATACAAATACTTTTACTCGATCGCCATTTAATGCATTTCTTAATTTACGCGGTGCGATAAAAATATCTTCATCCATCCCCTCTACAATTAAATAAGCTGAACCGCTCTGAGCCATGTCGATAATTCCTTCTACATGATTCTTCAATGCTTTCGCTTGATATTTCCCCTTACCCACTTCTTCTACTTTCCCTTCATGTTGCAAATCGTGAATAATTTCTTGCACTATCTGTCGGGTATCGTTATCATCAATATTTAATTTTGCAGATACCTGTTTGTAATTAAATATTTGAGTGATATTTTTTACAAATACCTCAAACACTAATGTGCTGAGAATATTTTTTATGGCGTTGTTTTTCTTTTTTGTCATGATGTTTTTATTTATTCCTGAGGTATTGCCTCTATCAACTGACGAGTGTATTCTTGCTTCGGATTAGCATATATCTCATCAGGGTATCCTTCCTCTACAATTACCCCTTTATTTAATACAATCAATCTATCCGAAAAATGTTTTACCACTGATAAATCATGTGAGATAAAAATGTAGGATAGTTGATATTGTTCTCTAATGTCGCTTAATAAATTAAGCACTTGTGCTTGTACAGATACATCTAAGGCTGAAACAGACTCATCGCAAATAATTAGTTTTGGAGCTAACACTAATGCTCTTGCAATGCAAATTCTTTGTCGCTGCCCTCCCGAAAACTCGTGTGGGAAACGATCAAAATGTTCTTTTAATAATCCAACACTTTCTAAAATCGATAGGCATTTTTCTTTTCTAGCTTTCGTATTTTCTAAAATACCATGTACTTCCATTGGCTCCATTAACGCTTGTCCGATTGTCAAGCTTGGATTTAAAGATGAATACGGATCTTGAAAAACTATTTGCATATCTGTTCTCAATGCTCTCAATTCTGAGGAATTTAATTTGGTAATATCTTTTCCTAAAAATGAAATACTTCCTTCCGTAGGTTCAATTAATCTTAAAATACATCTACCTAAAGTAGTTTTACCACAACCAGATTCTCCAACTAAACCAAGGGTTTCACCAGGATATAAGTTTAAGTTGATATCCTCTAAAGCTTTTACATATTCTGTACTTTTCTTAAAAATTCCATTTCGAACTGGGTAATATTTTTTAAGATTATTGACTTTTAAAATTGGCTCTTGTCTGTATAATTCTGTTCGGCGAGATTTTACTTCAGCATCCGTTTTTATAAATGCATTAATATCGAAATTCGTGTGATCTTCTTTTGCTTTTATAAAATCTGACATTGTTGGAAGTCTGTTCAAACTTCTTTTCATAGATGGTCGGCATGCGATCAAGCCTTTGGTATATGGGTGTTGAGGGTTTTCAAGAATGCTCTTTGCATCTCCTTGTTCCATCATCTCCCCTTTATACATTACAATAATTTCATCAGCAATTTCTGAGATCAATCCTAAATCATGAGTAATAAATATCATACTCATGTTTCTTTCTTTTATTATTTGAAGTAATAATTCTACAATGTTTTTCTGCACCGTTACATCTAAAGCTGTAGTTGGTTCGTCGGCAATTAGTAAATCTGGATTACAACTCAATGCCATTGCAATCATTACTCTTTGCTTTTGGCCACCAGAAAGTTCATGAGGGTACGAATCAATAATTTTTTCCGGACGAGGGAGCTTAACTTCTTCAAATAATGAAATAGTTTTTAATCTTGCTTCTTCGTAAGTCAATCTTTTATGTAGTTGTAAAACTTCTATAATTTGATTACCACATTTAAGAACAGGATTCAAGGATGTCATGGGTTCCTGAAAAATCATAGCAATTTTAGAACCTCTAAGTTTGCTCATATCCTTATCAGAAAGTTCTAATAAGTTTAATGTTTCAGCACTGTCTCTGTACGTAATTTTACCTTTAACTAAAGCGTTTGGAGATAGTAAACCCATTATACTAAGAGACGACACTGATTTTCCAGAGCCCGACTCTCCTACTATTCCACAGATTTTACCTTTTGGAATTTGGAAAGATATATTGTGAAGAGCAGTATTGATCCCTTGATCGTTCGAAAATTGTACAGAAAGGTTTTCAACCTGAATAATAGGTTCCATTAGAAATTATTGTAATCACCCTAAACATAATAAATATTTTCTGTTCGGATGGTCTTTTGATTGTTAAATCTTAATAACAATTGTGCAATGGTGATCACATCGTTATAACAATAATCTACTATTCTTTGTAATTCGTTTTGTTTATAATATACTTTTTGAGAGTTTTCTCCTTCAAAGTCGTTTTTAATCGACTCTATTTTGAACAAATGCGCAAGATGCTCTAAAGTTGCAATTTGTTTTACTGAGCCAAATCTCCATAGCTCAGAAGTATCTATATGAGGTACTTCCCATGGGTTTTTACCCGTAAAATTTAATATTGATGGGAGTTCTATTCCATTTATCAGCATGCGTTTGCCGATAAAAGGGAAATCAAATTCCTTGCCATTATGTGCACAAAGTTTAGTGTTGTTGTTGAGTTTTAGAAGAAAGGAATTGAATTCTAGTAATAGCTTTTGCTCATCTTCGTTGTAAAAACATCTGAGTTTTAAGAACTCTCCATTATCATCTTTGCCGATTTTGCCAACACAAATACATACAATTCTTGCGAACTCTGCGTGTGATTTTGCATTTTGATAATGGTTATCTTCCGAATGATCATTATCGATATACCTAGCGGATCGATCCCACAAATACTTATCAATTCCTTCCAAATCATTATATTCTGCATGAATTGGAGCAGTTTCGATATCTAAAAACAATACATCTTGAATTGGAGAGCTGAGCATGATGTAAATTTAAAGGAAATTATTTAATCATTACACCGGGTTTATTAATTATTGGTATTCTGATGAAATTAGATTCTGTAACGCTTTCAGTTAGAAATATGTATTTCTTGTCGAAAATTTCTCCATTTATATAAAAGCTCAACCAAAATTCATTGTTGATGGCAAATAGTTTCTCATCTATAAGTTCAACTGCTGCAGATTTACCTGGACCTAAATTCCCAATAAAATGTCTGAATATAGTGGTTTTCACAGATTCTCCTTCAATGGTACCATAGCCTTTTGAACTAATCAGTACATTTTGAATTTCAACATCCTTTAGGTTTAAAACATAAACTTTCCAAGAACGAGATTCAATTTGTTCTTGTTCTAAAACAACAGCAATTGCTACTCCTTCAACAATATTCTGAGGAATATCTTTTTTCATGATAACTTATTTTTTCCCTGTGCTTTTTTTAGGAGCTGCTTTCTTTGTTGTTGATGCTGCTTTTTTGGGCGCGGCCTTTTTTGGTGCTGCTTTCTTTGGTGCTACTTTTTTAGGTGCTGCTTTTTTAGCTCCTTTTTTCAATTCTGCTTTAGGTTCTTCACCTCCGGCCAATTTCAGAATATCTTCGTAAGTAAGAGAAGTAGCTTCAGTGCCTTTAGGAATTTTCAAATTAAGTTTACCGTATTGAATGTAAGGTCCCCATCTTCCATTTAAAATTTTAACGAGTTCACTTTCATCAAATGCCTTAATTAATTTGTTCGCATCTTTTTCGCGCTTAGCTTGTATAAGTTCGATTGATCTTTCTAAGGTTACTGTATAAGGATCATCTTCTTTGGTAAGAGATGTGAAAATATTATTATGACGAATATACGGTCCGAATCTACCAATACCGATTGTTACATCTTTGTCTTCAAAAATCCCCACTTTTTTAGGCATTTTGAATAAATCTAATGCTTCTTCAAGTGTTAAGGTTTCTACCATTTGTCCGGGACGAAGACTTGCAAAACGAGGTTTTTCACCTGTTTCTTCATCAGCTTCTCCAATTTGAACATAAGGTCCGTATCTTCCAATTTTTACTGAGATAGGCTTTTGAGTTTCTGGATCTAAACCTAAATCACGCGTAGCATTTGCACGGTCGGCGTTTTCAATTGTATTTTCAACATCTTTGTGGAATGGTTTGTAAAAGGACTCAATCATTTTAGTCCATTCCGTTAAACCTTGTGCAATATCATCAAACTCTTTTTCTACAGTAGCTGTAAAATTATAGTCGACTATATTTTGAAAATGTTGAACTAAAAAGTCGTTTACCAAAGCTCCAATATCCGATGGGAATAATTTAGCTTTTTCTACACCAGTATTTTCAGTTAAAGCTTCTTGAATAACTTCAGAACCTTTAATACTTAACACACGGTATACTCTTTGTTTACCTTCTCTATCTTCTTTAACAACGTATCCTCTATTTTGAATAGTTGCAATTGTTGGAGCGTATGTTGATGGTCTGCCTATACCAAGTTCTTCGAGCTTCTTCACCAAACTAGCTTCAGTATAACGAGCAGCAGCACGCGAGAATCTCTCTACTGCTTTAAGATTATCTAAATTCAATGCTTGGTTCTCCGCTAACACAGGTAACATTTTGTTATCAGCATCATCATCAATAGCATTCGAATCATCTTCATCATCAACAGATTCCATATATACTTTAAGAAACCCATCGAATTTCAACACTTCACCTTGAGCTGTTAATTCTTCGGGACGAGTAGAGATTGCAATTTTAGCAGTCGTTTTTTCGAATAGCGCTTCGCTCATTTGAGATGCGATTGCTCTCTTCCAAATTAATTCGTATAAACGTTTTTCCGCAGCATCACCATCAATGGTATGACGATCGAAATAAGTAGGACGAATAGCTTCGTGGGC
>CAZYBY010000230.1:0-1819 GCA_964645385.1 uncultured Sphingobacterium sp. | reverse complement strand
ATCGAAAATGTCGAATCCCTCTGATGTTGTTATCGTTGGAGTCCTTTTTTCTTTTCTAAAATGGTCGATTACTAAGTTGTGAGCAATTCGAATAACCCAAGGCAAGAATTTGCCTTCTTCGTTGTATTTACCAGATTTTAGCGTATTAATCACCTTTATAAAGGTATCCTGAAAGATATCTTCAGCCAGATAACGGTCTTTAACTAATAAATAAATTGATGTGTAGATTTTCGACTTGTGACGATTAAGCAAAACACTTAATGCAGATTCATCGCCTGACACATACAGATGAACAAGATCTTTGTCACTAATTAGGTTACGGTTCATAGTTTTTCCCTCCGTATTTTAAATAATTTAGTGTAAAGATTTATTCTATATGTGTTCCTCCTTTTTGGTTTCTAATAACGAATAAACAATTATTGTTCCAAAATTCCAAATTTTTATGTTTTTACTACAATTTCGTTACAATAAATGTACTATGTACGAAGTATTAAGTACACTGTACCTAATACATAATACTTAATACATTGTACCTAATTCATTGTACATTGTAAATCTGAAAACATTATCTTCGTTTTTTGATTTAATAGTGTACATGAATAAGAAGAATGTAGCGGATTTAGACGCTAAAGAGTATATTTTAATAAAAGGTGCACGTGTTCATAACCTGAAAAACATAGATGTAGCCATTCCAAAAAACAAGTTCGTAGTAATTACAGGTCTTTCTGGCTCTGGAAAGTCGTCGCTAGCCTTTGATACTCTTTATGCAGAAGGTCAACGCCGTTACGTAGAAAGTTTATCTTCTTATGCTCGTCAGTTTTTAGGCAGAATGAATAAGCCTGAGGTAGAATACATCAAAGGAATTGCACCTGCAATTGCCATTGAACAAAAAGTGACAGCTTCAAATCCTCGTTCAACTGTAGGTACTTCAACAGAGATTTATGATTATCTAAAATTACTTTACGCAAGAATAGGAAAAACATATTCTCCTGTTTCAGGTAAAGAAGTGAAACGTGATACAGTTGATTCTGTGACTGCTACTATCAAGCAATTGCCCAATGAATCTGTTATTACCGTTTATTCTCCACTTCAACCTCAAAAAGGTAGAAACGTAAAAGAAGAGCTTGCCATCTTGTTACAAAAAGGTTTTAAACGTGTTAAATATTTAAACGAACTTCAAAAAATAGAGGATTTAATAGAGCAGAAGACATTGAAAAATGTTCCTCTAAAATCGAACAAAGATTTATACGTTTTGATTGATCGAATTGTTATGAATTCTGAGGATGAAGACTTAGAAGCTCGTATTGCAGATTCAGTGCAAACGGCATTCTTCGAAGGTCATGGTGATTGTATCATTGATCATAAATCAGCCAATTCTGAAAAAATAATTTCTACTTTATACTGCGATCGTTTTGAAGCAGATGGTATAACTTTTGAAGAACCATCGGTACATTTCTTCAGCTTTAATAATCCTTTCGGTGCATGTAAAACTTGCGAAGGTTATGGTAAAGTTATGGGTATCGATGAAGACTTAGTTGTTCCAGATAAAAGTAAAAGTGTATACGATGGTGCTATTGCTCCATGGCGTGGAGAGAAAATGCGTGAATGGTTAGATCAGTTTATTAAACATTCTTCGAAATTCGATTTCCCGATTCATCGCCCATATTATCAATTAAAGGCTAAAGAACAGGAATTACTTTGGACTGGTAACAAACATTTCAAAGGACTTCATGAGTTTTTTAAATATTTAGAAGAGCAAACTTATAAAATTCAGTATAGAGTAATTTTATCAAGGTATAGAGGTAAAACGAATTGCCCC
>CAZYBY010000229.1:0-9124 GCA_964645385.1 uncultured Sphingobacterium sp. | reverse complement strand
GCCCTGTTAAAGATTCAAATTCTTGGAAATTTAAAGGTCTATTGTCCATTGCAGATGGAAGTCGGAAGCCATATTCCACTAAGGATGTTTTTCTAGATCTATCTCCACCATACATCGCTCGAATTTGAGGAACGGTAACATGACTTTCGTCTATCACCATTAAATAATCGTTCGGGAAATAATCTAATAAACAGAAAGGGCGATCACCCATTTTTCTGCCATCAAAAAATCTAGAATAATTTTCGATGCCTGAACAATAGCCTAATTCACGAATCATTTCTAAATCATAATTCACGCGTTCGTCAATTCTTTTTGCTTCTAAGAATCTTTTTTCTCTCTCAAATTGTTCTTTTCGTAATACCAGTTCATCCTGAATATCGCGAATAGCACCTTGCATTCTATCTTTTGGAACTACATACAAGTTTGCAGGATATATTGCTGCAGTATCAATCTTTTCAAGGGTCCTGCCAGAGTTGGGCTCTATATTACTAATTTCTTCTATCTCATCTCCAAAGAATGAAATTCGTAATGCATAATCTGCGTAAGCTAAATAGATGTCTACTGTTTCGCCTTTTACTCTAAATGTGCCTCGCTTAAACTCAGCAGTAGTTCTTGAATATAAAAGTTCTACTAATCGGAATAAAAATGCATTGCGACTAACAGTTTGTCCGACTTGCAATCTTACCACACTATCTGTAAAATCGGCTGGGTTTCCCATACCATAAATACAAGAAACTGATGAAACAACGATTACATCTCTTCTACCAGACACTAAAGCTGATGAAGTTCTTAATCGTAATTTTTCAATTTCATCATTAATAGCTAAATCTTTTTCGATATAGGTATTCGTGGTAGGAATATATGCTTCGGGTTGGTAATAATCGTAATACGATACGAAGTAATTTACTGAATTCTCTGGGAAAAATTGTTTGAATTCTCCGTATAGCTGAGCAGCTAAAGTTTTATTATGACTTAAGATCAATGTAGGACGTTGTACTTCCTGAATTACATTAGCAATACTAAAAGTTTTTCCAGAACCGGTTACACCAAGTAATGTTTGAAAACGATCTTGTTTATTTAAGCCCTCAACTAATTGTTTTATGGCTTCTGGTTGATCCCCTGTAGGAATATAATCTGAGGTAAGCTTAAACTGCATAAACAAATATACTAAATAGAATAATTAGTAAACTACGTTTATTACGAATGAATTTGTGCCCGATTCAGTTTCTAAAAATCCTACGTAAGTACCAGGCATTACCGTAGTTCCATTGAATTTACCATCCCATTTAAATTCTTCAAATTTATCTACACTATGCATAATTTTTCCCCAACGATCATAAACTTTAAAAGAAATAAGTTTACAAGGATTATTTGTAGAATTTAAAATTACGAATTCATCATTATTGCCATCTCCGTTAGGAGAGAATACTGCAGGAATATATACACCTCCGTTAGCATTTTCTTTAATATAATTGACGGTAGTACTAATAGTGTCTGAGCAATTCGAATTCGGATTTGTAATTAAGGTTACCTCGTAATCACCTGAGTTTTGGAATGAATAAACCAAAGTGTTCTCATTACTTTCATATCCATCACTTAATTTCCATAGAACATTGCTTGATGAATTTACCGAATTGAAAACGATATTTTTTAGGCAAGGATCGGTAATGGTATTTATTTCTGCAGTGCTAAACTCCGCAACTTGAAGTACAATAGTATCTAAACCAGCATTACAATCATTATCACTAACTTTTACTCTGATGATATATTCTCCCTCTGAACTAAATTGATGTGTAAAAGATTTAGTTGTGTAATTCGTAATTATTGAATTTTTTTCAATTTCCCATTCATATGTTGGACCAGTTAAATTGTTGCTCACATCAAATTGAAATGGTTGGTTAGCACAAATACCTGTATAATTTATTTGTACAGGCGAAGGATAATATTCTAAAATACTTAAGTGTATCGTGTCAGTATCTGAAGCGCAACTAAATTGTGAAATTACTGTACAAATATAATTACCACCCTTTGAATAGGTATGAGATGCTGTATTTCCAGTAGTTGTATTGTTCGGAGAACTTGGATCTCCAAAGTTCCATGATGTACTGATTGGTATTTCAGATAAATTAAGGTTAAATGGTACTACTGTATTCTTACAATAAGTTCGCACAGCTTTATCAAGTTCAACTGTACTCTTTTCAGGTATAACAACATCTATACTATCTAATTTCGAACCACAATATGTTTCAGAATATAAATAGACTTTGTAGGTGCCTGGTTTTGTATATGTATAACTAGGGAAGGCGTTACTAGATGTATCTTTAGTTGATAAGGGGTCGTTAAAATTCCAGCTATATTTTTTTATTGTTTCTGTTGAAGATATAACACCAAAATCTACTGGCTTATTCAGGCAATTGCCAATTTTATCCAATTGCACGAAGTATGGTTTACTATTAACAATTTCAATACTTATGGTGTCAGTATCCGAATTGCATTTGAATTCTGCGATATGGTAAATATTAAAAATTCCTACAGTATCGAATTTGAAAATTATATCATTGCCAGCAGTATCAATCACACTTATAGTATCTCCAAATATCCAAGTAGACCTGATCGGGTCGATAGAAGTATTCGCGTTGAATAATATTGGTTGATTTCTACAGAATGTACTGTTGTTTACATTTTCAATTTGAGTGGTATCTCTAATTGTTCCACAATAGCCTGCAATAGAAAAGTTTTCTTCACCGGTCCCGGCACCTAAGGTAGTTGAGTTTTTACTCGAATTAAAAATAAAACTTAAAGTTTTTTCAGTAAAAGCGGGTGTGTTTTCTATGAAATTTATTGGTTCTATATAATTACAACAACCTAAATTAAAACTGTCTGTTTTTAAAATTACGATGTCATTTACGTTGTTTTTAGAAAAAAACGTAGAAGTAAATGCAACTACTATTTCATTATTATTTGTAGTTGAAGAGTTATTTATACTATTCACTCTACTTTGTTCGTTAAAATAATATGCTGAAATATAATTCAAATCTAAATCAGTTTTAATGAAAAATAATTTTGTTGGTACGTAAGTACTATCTTTTACAAAAACCGTATCAAGATTTCCTATGAGAATTAATTCATTGTTAATTTTGCACATCGACATCGCCGACTCTTCAATTTTACTGCCATAAGTTCTAATTCCTAATCGATTTAGATTAAGATCATATTTTGAAAGTACAACATCATATCCACCAGCACCTGCAGAGTGTGTACCCCCTAAAACATATATGTTGCCATTGTCGAGTAACACATCATATGCAGATTCGTCTTCCAGGCCTCCAAAATTTTTAGATTGTAATAAAGCTAAATCTTTTGAAAAGCGTGCTATATACATATCCATTGCTACCTGATATAATTTTGTGCCTATAACAATTAAATTGCCATCAGGAGATTCTACAATATTATTGAAATAATCAGCTCCGAAATTGCTGCTGATTTTCGAATCAATTAATTCTCCATTTGCACCAATATGATATAACATTGCATCTCTATCCGATAAACTATTACCTGTTCGCGATCCATAGCCAACAATATAATATGTACCATCAGAATGTTGTATTGCAGACTCACATATATCTCTAAAATTTCTAATGGAAGTAAAACTCCATATTACATTTAGATTTAAGTCGAGCTTCATCCAGAATATATTATAATTATATGTATCGACTGAGTCAGTAATACCACAAACAAATAGTTGATTGTCGTTCGTGTAAATAATTTTTTTGATGAATTTGGTTTTGGTAATTCTTTGCTCTTTTATCGTAACACCATTTGCATCTGTTTTGATAATAACAGCATCATCGTCGAAAGTTGTACCCCCAATAACTATGTCTCCACTAGGAAGTACCATACTTGTTTGGCTGTATGCATTTTTGCGATTATTTTCATATGCTCGCACCCAATTCTCAGCAAATACGTTAGTATAGCTAACGCATAAGATGATAAAAAACAGAAATCGGCTATGTCGAAACATGATTGAAAATTTCTATAAATATATAGAAATCAGAGCTTATAACTGTAATACAATTGTAATATTGCTATCGTTGCAGGATAAAGGATTTTGCAATTTTTTGTTCGGCGTATTCAAGATAAACTATATATGTTCCTTCAGGTACTAGTTTATTATCTATTTTTCCATCCCAATTAAAACTTACTGAAGATGAATATATGCTAGTACCCCATCTATTAAACACTTTCATTAGCTTCAAATCGCATTTAATATTTCCTTTTATTTGAAATTCATCATTATTCCCATCTCCATTAGGGCTAAATATTTCTGGAATTAGAATAATATCTGTTTGGTCTATTTGAGTATACACAATACTTTTTGTAATAGTATCTGAACAATTTGTGCTTGGGTTTTGAATTAATGTAAACTCGTAAGTTCCATCATTGCTTAGATTAAAACTTGAATGTTTATTTGTAGAAAAAACAGAATTGTTATAGACCCATTGATATGTATTAAAATCAGTGTTTTCGCTATTAATTAGTTGTACACTTCCAATGCAAGAGTCAATGCTTATGACAAAATCAGGAGTATTATTTCCCAAAATCCGAATCAATACTTCTGAAGAGTCATCATTGCAATAATTCATCGATTTTAGTTTCACATTATAGAAACCTGGAGAGTCGAAAACATGAGTAGCATTTATTAAGGTTGAAGTATTGTTAATCCCAGAACTTAAATCATCAAAATTCCATAAATGTGTAGCGCTCGGATCGTTTGCAATAGCTGTAAAACTTACACTTTCGGAAACACAGTAAGTTTGTAAGCTTGTATTGATGGAATTGTCTAAAGCTATACTTTGTTTAATGTAAATACTCATAGTATCTGTATCATTTGAGCAACCATCACTTGCAATTAATGTCACTAAGTAATTTCCTGATGTATTATATAAGTGACTAGGATTTTCGTTCGTGGAATTGTTATTAGCACCAGAACTAGGGTCTCCAAAATTCCACTGATAAGTTAATCCTGTTGTATTTGCCATAGATTGGAAACTGATCGGAGTATTTTCACAAGTTCTTGTATTGTCAAAAAATAAAGCTACATCAACATTATTCGTTAATACACAAATTAATCCTAACGTAAAATTTTGAGTAGATTTCTGTATGTTAAATGCATTGCTATTCGGAATGGTATTGATACTGAACGTAGTGTTCGTAAAATTTAAATTTGCATCTGAAGTTTTAAACCCAAGTGATTCAATAGTTCTACAACATATGTCATCTATTTCTAACGAAGTGTGATACAGCAAAACATCATGATCTGGACTACTTGTTGAGCTGCCACAAACAATGTAATAACTATTATTTCTCTCATATAGTACTTTATATCCAAATGCAATAGCTTCATCGCCGTTACCTCCTATATTTTTCATTCTTAAAATATTACCATTTTCATTTATTTTTAAAAGGCATATATCTCTCGACTTCCCATTTGTACTATTCGTTTGGCCAACAAGAATTAGATTACCGTCTGTGGAATGGGTAACATACAAGCCTGGTTCTATTAATTCATCCCCGTATACTTTTGCCCAAACTAAGTTCATGCTTTCTGAGAACTTCATAAACAATAAATCTTGTTGACCAGCACCTGTTGACCAAGTGTTGCCACTTATGTAATAATTATTGTTAAAGAAGTCGACGCTATACCCTCCATCATTCTGCCCTCCGCCATATAATTTTAAAAACAATGCATCACCATTGCTATTTATCTTATAGATTGCAAGATCCATTAATCCTGAACCACCCTGAAAAGCACCTGTTAATACCATTTCACCATTATTTCCTTCACATAAACCAGAAAAATAATCTGTACCTGCATAGGTTAAAACATTACTCCATAAAATTTGTCCACTATTATTAAATCGCATAATAAGTCCATTTCTGTTTGCAGTAGAGTTAGGATCAGAAGAAGAATAACCACAAACAGTAATGTCGCCGTTACTATTGATAATACCACATTCAGCAAAGTTATATCCGGCATAACTCGATCGAGTAGCCCATATTTGATTGAAATTTAAGTCCAGTTTTAATACTACTAAACCATTATTGTTATTATCGTTCCCGACTACAATTAAGTTGTTATCACTAGATAATAAAATAGTAGATGTTCGAAATAAGTTGTCAAATTTTGTTTGAGATACAATGTTTCCACTTAAATCAGTTTTTAATAATTTGCAATTAGCATCACTCGTAATACTGATATATAAATGGTTGTTGTACTCTATTATTGAATTCGCAAAATCCTCGCCTAAGCTAGCATATTTTTTATGCCAATTTTGAGCAAGTAAAGTGGTGTTGGAAAGTACTAGAAAAATTAAGATTATGAGTTTAGCTTTTTTCATGTAGAGCATTCCTATATAAATCTACATATTTTTCTGCAACTACTGAAGACTGAAATTTAGATTCAGCAGATTTTCTAGCGTTTTCAGATAAGTTATGATTTATACAGTATAGAATACCCTGGCTTAGGTCTAGGTGATTGTCGAATTCTGCAATATAGCCGTTAATTTTAGAATCAATCATATCTGGCATTCCACCTATATTAAAGGCAACAACAGGAGTACCACAAGCTAATGATTCAATCACAGTGTTTGGCAAATTATCCTGCGTTGAAGGAGCCACAAAAACATCAGCAGCTGCATATGCCATCGATATTTTTTCAACATTACTTAATCTACCTGTGTAATTTATTTTAGTTTCGAAATGTTTTAAATCTGAGTTTCTGCCAATTGCTAAAATTTCATATTCATCACACCAATTTGGAATTGAATTTTCTAATTCTATGATTGCTTTTTTGAAATAATTAAACCCTTTTCGTTGATCTTCAATATTCATTGAAACAAAAAGAATGACTTTTTTGTCGGGGTTTATTCCAAAGTTCTCTTTTGCTACTTTTTTATCTACAGGTTTAAACAAATCGAAATTGATATTATAGGGAATTACATCGATTTCGTTTTTGTTTAACAAAGAACTTAGACTTGCTTCTTTTGCTAACCATTTACTCGGCGCAACAATTCTTAATTTTGATGTGAAGATTTTTTCTTTTTCTGTAAATGTATTTTTACTAAAGTCTACAATGTTTGTATTTTTTAGCTGAGGACATTTTGAACAAGACGATTCAAATTTTCTGCATTCAATATTGTAATGGCATCCCCCAGTAAAAGCCCACATATCATGGAGTGTCCAAATGATAGGTTTATTTAAGGATTGTAATTTTTTTAAGCAATTTAAACTCACATAAGAATTCTGTACCCAATGTAAATGTATAACATCAGCTTCTTTAACAAGTGGGTGTTTGTGAAGCGCTGGACCGAACCAAGGCAATGAAAAATCTACACCTTCTTTTTTGAAGAATTTTAAAATGAATAATTCTAAAAAGAAAAAAAAGAGATTTATTTTTTTTCTGATTTTGGATGATGTGAATTCGTATACAGTAGCGTCATTACTACTTTTCTGACGAACAAGCATTTTTGAATCGATGTTATTTTGCAATAAAGCTTCGTGTAGTCGATTGCAAGCAACTGCGGCTCCGCCTTTATTTTCAGCAGTATTGATAATTAAAATTTTCATTTTATTCTATACGCATAAATGTTTAATTGCAAATCATACATTTTATTTTGATGTAAATTTACAAAAGGCGATTTTCTTTTGTTTTCTGTTTTTATGTAATAATGAAATCCTGCACTTTTTAAAATGCTTAAGAGTTCATTTAATTTTTGCTCTTCACTATAAGTCCCATGGTATTCTAAAAATAAAGTATTTACTTTTTTCAATACTTCCGAACAGTGAGGAATTACTGTGTTTTCGGCACCTTCAATATCAATTTTTAAAAAATCTATACTTTCAAATTTATTTAAATATTCAGCTAAATCTAGTGAATCAATATGTACATCTCCAGAACCTACACTTCCACTATCAGAACCTTCACTAGAGAAACTTACGCCATTGTTATGAATCCATGCTGCTTTTGCAATTACATTTGCTTTGCAATTATTGTTTTTTAAGATTTCATTCAGAATTGCAGCAATTTTAGGGTCAGCTTCTATGCAATGAACTTCTGCATTTGGGTAGGTACTATTATAATAAAGAGCACTTAATCCAATATTAGATCCACAATCAACTATAATAGGAGTAGATTTTGATGTATTGAATTTATATGATTGATCGACGTATATTTCTTTGTACTGCCATATAAAAGAAAGTGCATCTGGCACGCGTATCTTCCTACCCGACACCTTAATCGTTAATTCTTGATAACGTTTCTTATCGCCATAGAAGAACAACAGCTTATAAAAATTACGATGTTCTTTAGAACTAAAAAAATAATACAGGTTTCTGAAACAAACCTCTAAGAATAGCTTCATAATTAATGACAAAAGTAGCTTAAATATGCATATATTATAAATAATAGCAAATTCTTCTAAATTTGTGTGAAATAGAACTATGCGAAAAATTACCCATATTCTTAATCAATTAGGTATCATCGGTATACCTTTTAAAGTAATATTGAGTGTTTTTACTCAATGTTTGTCTTTAGTTCGTATTGCCTGGTATGAGCAGAAATATAGCTGTAGAATACATTCTAGAGCATTATTACTTATTCAAGATGCTACAAAATTTGAATTAGGGAAAGGTGTTTTCATAGGTGCAAATACAGTTCTTCTCTGTATGGATGATCCAAAAGGAGAAAAAGGTGTAGCTAAACTAAGTATTGGGAAAGGCACCTCTATTGGAGAAATGAATAATATTCGAGCAGCGGGAGGGGAAATTATTATTGGTGACAAATGTATATTTTCACAATACATAACCATCGTTGCTGCAAACCATCTCATCAAAAAAGAAGAATATATGATCGACCAAGCTTGGGATACCTCGAAAAACAAAGTTGTTATTCAGGATGATGTTTGGATTGGTAGTCATGCTCAAATAATGCCTGGTGTAACTGTTGGTAAAGGAGCAATCATCGCCGCTGGTGCTACAGTTACCAAGGATGTTGAACCTTATGCAATAATGGTAGGTTCTCCAGCTAAATTATTACGTTATAGAGAATAATGGATAGTCATCAGAA